>JADFZC010000020.1 GCA_015232735.1 Oligoflexales bacterium
CAAGACGCACTTTAACGTCATAATATCCCAACAAAACCAAATAGAAAAAATTAAAATGATAATTAGCGGTAAATATTTTTTCACAGATTTTTACCTTCCTACGACTTATCCGAAGAGGATAAATATTTTTAGTCGAAAATTGAAAAGACATCTCCCTTGTGGCATAAGCCATCAATAATCATACAAAAAAAGGAGCTATGTAATGAAAAGGAATACCAGAAAAACGGGGCGTCAATCAATTCAAATCGAATAAAGCACAAGAGAACTAAAGTGTAAATACTGCACATGTGACCTCTATGAAAATATTTCTTTGATGTTATCATGACTTCTATCTGAAGGTTAAACAAACTTTGCTCACGAAAATGATCTGTCTTTTTGAATGTCTCCATGAGGATCGATATTGGATCTGACATACTTTTTGCCTAATTGCTATGCAAATTGCAGTGGAATAATCACCGGTGGTACATTTAATCGCTGTCATGAAATTCAATTGCCGCCTGCAGCATTTTTCTCGCCCCTTTCCTTATAACATCAGTAAGCCTATTTCTGTCTCTAATGGAACTTGCAGAATGAAATGGAATTACCGTCGCACTAGTGTCAAATTCATTCATTGCGTACCTTTCCCAAAACATTAGATGTTTATTTTTGAAGGGTTAGATTATGCCGCCTTCTATTTTCATCCACTAAAAACGATCCTATTACATTTAACCCCTATAGATCAGCATAGAGACTCTCCTTTCAAATACTCACTATCTCTACACAATTTGCTTTTGCTTTGAGCATCGATTAGAAAAATTGACCATAAAGCAATATTTTTGAAAATGCAGTTCATTGTACATTAATATGAAAGTGTACCTCTCGGGCAAATATATTCATATTTTCAACAAGTGTTTTAAAGGAACCTACTTTATAATTGACTTACCATTTGTAAACTGCAATATTCAAAACTATTCAATATTATAGGTAGGGGCGGGCAGGCAAATTGCGGCGTGAATTAACAATAACTAGGGAGTTACTGGCAATCTTCGCGAAAATTTCGGACGATTACAGTCCCATGCATTGTGATGATGAGTATCCCCGCAAATTTGGTTATCAGGAACGATTAGCCTATGGCAATATTTTAGGGTTAATGGTTTCAGCTATGGTAGGTATGGATTTGCCTGATCGCAATGTCATTTTAGTAACGGAACAAATTAAATTTCGGCGGCCTTTTTTCATAGGTGATGTTATTACCTTAGATGGTCAGTTAAATTTTACAAGTGAGGCGACAAAATTAGCTGAGATTAATTTGACTTTTTACAAACAAGATAAAACCAAGGTGGCCACGGGATCATGTCAGGTGATGTTTTTGGAGTAGCGCAGCGACCTCAGCCGTTTGGTGCCAGTGAATTATTCAGTGATGTTTTATCCAAAAGTAGACTACTTGATTCATCACCGACGGAACTGTTTTCGCTTGTCAAAAAATTTAATAAAAAAAAATCAAACTATATTATTGATAATTCAAAAAACCTAATCGAATGCAAGTTGGCAATTTTTGGCAGTACAACAACAAGCTTTATCACCGATCTCCTTGAGTTTTACTTGTTTGCGCATGGAATTAAGCCTACGATATTCGAGGGAGTGTATAATTCGGTTATTTCAGAAATTACTAATGTGGGGTCAGATTTTAGGAAATTTAGGCCCAATTTGGTGCTATTGATGTCTGATGTGCGTCAGGAGTTACAGCATTTTCCTAAAATCTTTGCGACCCAGGATGAAATTGACCAGTGGGTGAATGAAAGGTTGATTTTTTTTCATCAATTATGGAAGGGTGTTGGTGATAGTCAAATTATTCAAACCCTTTTTGTAATTCCAGATGAGCGAACGTTGGGGGCGTTCGAATGCAATGTTCCATTTTCAAAGAATGTTTGCATTCAACGACTAAATTTGGCTTTGATCGAACATCGTCCAGCCAATGTAGTTTTTCTTGATCTTGACTTTCTTGCAGCAAGGTTCGGAAAAAGGCGATGGGGTGATCCAAAAAATTATTTTTTAAATAAACAACCATTTAGTTTCGATGCTCTCGAATTAGTGGTTTTTCATGTGAGTTGTTTGGTCCGAAGCTTGATGGGCCGTCCTAAAAAATGTCTTGTTCTTGATTTAGATAATACGCTCTGGGGTGGCATTATCGGAGATGACGGAATTGCAGGCATTAAGCTTGATCCTAATGATCCAGAAGGCGAGGCTTTCATTGCATTTCAAAAATACGTCAAAGCCCTAAAGGAACGTGGGGTACTGCTGGCAGTTTGCAGTAAAAATGATGAGAATATTGCAAAATCAGTATTTTTTCAGCATCCTGCTATGGTATTGCAATTAGATGATATCGCTTGTTTTGTGGCAAATTGGCGTGATAAAGCAACTAATATTCATCAAATCGCTAGAATACTTAATATCGGTATGGATAGTATAGTTTTTTTTGATGATAATCCAGTAGAACGAGAAATTGTCAGACAAAATTGTCAAGATGTGCAGGTTATAGAGGTTCCTGATGATCCGTCGCTTTATATCGCTGCCTTAGACGAAGCATGTGCTTTTGATTGGGGGCAGCTTAGTCACGAGGATACTTTACGGACGGCTAGCTACGTTAATGATGTCAGACGAAAGGAACTTGAAGTATCATGTGTCAACTATGATGACTTTTTAAGTTCGCTTGGTCTTGAAGTTCAAATAGGTCGTATCACCGATCATCAGATTACGCGCTTTACGCAACTTATAAACAAGAGTAATCAGTTTAACTTTAGAACAATCCGTTATTGTGAGGCAGACATAATCATGATGATGGGTGATCGTGACAATCACGTGCTTTTGTATTGTGATCTCAATGATAAGTTTAGCAACTATGGCCTTATTTCTGCTGTGATCTTGAAACGGGAAAGTAACTATGTTTTTGTCGACACTTGGGTTATGAGTTGTCGAGTATTAAATAGAGGAGTTGAGAAAGCCGTTACTAATTCAATGGTTGAAATTGCAAAGAAATGGGGCTGTGACAATTTATGGGTTGAGTATATCCCAACCAAAAAAAATAACTTGGTCAGTAATCTTCCTGTGGAGCTCGGATTTCGGACTGTCACAGATGCAAGCGTTTGTCCATTTAGCACAACATCTGGATTGCTTTATTTGCGCGAGATTAAAGAGTTCCGGCCACTTATCCACCATATTAAAATTACTAACCAATAACACAGGAGACCTCAGTGGAAATCATAGATCAATTACAAAATGTGTTTCGCCGTGTTTTCGATGATGATAGAATCAACATTTCTCGAACAATGACCGCTGCTGATGTCGAGGATTGGGATTCACTTAATCACGTATTACTAGTTACCGCTATCGAGCGTGAATTTAAATTGCGGTTTACAATAGGCGAAGTTACTCGTTTGAAAAATGTTGGTGACTTAATTGATTTAGTTGAACAAAAAAAGGATCAAGCGAATCCATGAGTACCGATACAATTCTGATCATAGGAGCTTCATCCGCACTTGGTCAACGATATATACGCAGTATTGGCGATCCAACTGTCAAAATAATAGCTCATTACAATACTGAGCCAGCTGCTTTAATAAACCAAAAAAAAGAGCTAAATTTAGACATGATAATGCTACAATCTAATCTGGCTGATTTGGATGGTGGGAGCAAAATTGTTGATTTTATGAACCAACATGAGATAATTCCGAACAAAATTATTCATTTTGCAGCACCTCGGCTTAAATATGACAAATTTACTACAATAGACTGGTCTGATGTCGAGATGTCTTTCAATATTTCGGTGCGTTCTATTTTTATTATCCTGCAATCCTGTCTTACTAAGATGGTCCGGATGAGGAGCGGAAAAATCATTTTTCTACTTTCATCCGTCGTGCATAATCCACCAGTCCCATATTTAACCAGTTATACGATTGCCAAATCCGCCCTTTTGGGGCTTATGCGAAATTTAGTGGCCGAATATTCTGCAAAAGGCATCAATATTAACGCTATTAGCCCATCGATGATCAATACCCCGTTTATTAGTGATATTAACGAGAAGATTCCCGAAATGTTCGCTCAAAGTCATCCTCTAAAACGTTTAGCGGAAACGGATGATGTCATTCCATTGATAAATTTTCTTCTTTCTGATGGTGCAAATTACATCAATGGAGTAAATATTTCTATATCAGGTGGAACTTCAAATTAATTAAAATGGACCCCGATTTTTGGGCAGCTTGATAAGTTGTAATTGCTGAGGTAAACATTTTTTTGTCTAGATTAAGGAGTCCACTTTAATATTTGATAATTTGGCATTCGCGGAGATAATCTAGTGCATTTTGTTTCATATGCCTTTGCGATTTTTTTTGTCATAGTCTTTGGATTTAGATTAATCCTATATCGCAGGAATCAGCTTTTTGTATTCAGTTTAATAATATCAAGTTTAGTGTTTTATGGTTATGATACACCAGAACACGTAATTCTTTTAATCGTTGTAAGTATATTGAATTTTGATATTGCAAAGAGATTATCTCGTTATTCGGTCACTGATATTAATCGCCACGCCTGTTTGGCTATTGCTGTCGCGATAAATATTGGTGCATTGTTTATTTTGAAGTTTTTTGATGTTATTCGATATCTTATTGCCGGTGTTCAAGAACAAGACTTTGTATGGCTTGATCCGAAAGGTTTTACTTATATTGTACCAATTGGTATCTCTTTTTATTTTTTGCAGAACTTTTCATATGTGTTAGATATTTACTTAAAAAAAACGGAGCCGTTAGTTAAATTTTCGGAGTTTTTTTTATTTGTTAGTTTTTTTCCAAAAGTTATCGCTGGTCCGATTCTTAATATTCGGAGGTTTATTGACCAGTTGCACCAAACTAAAGGACTTTCAACGGAGGATTTATTTTACGGTGGGTATTTTTTAATTCAGGGATATTTTTTCAAGATGGTCCTGGCTGAGAGTCTCTCGCGTGAAGTTGATGTTTACTTCCAACCAGGGCACCTTTCTTTCGATCACCCGCTTATTTCACTCATGACTATGTACTTATTTACGTGCCAGATATTCTGTGATTTTTTTGGTTATACCCAAATTGCCCGTGGTGTAGCTAAGCTTTTAGGCTTTAGTTTGCCTAGTAATATAAAGTATCCTTACATCTCAGGTACTTTTGCACAATTTTGGCGCCGTTGGAATATCACTCTGACCGAATGGGGAAAAATTAATATTCTCCAACCCATGCATTGGCAGGGAGGGGACAAAAAACGACTGTATTTGAGTATGTTTTTTGCCATGGTGTTATATGGTGTTTGGTCAGGTCCCAAAATCACTTTTATAATTTGGGGTATTTGGCACGGACTTTTCCTAGTGACAGAGCGTTTTCTTGATATCGAGACACTCCGACTGAAATCAGTTATCATCAGAGTAGCTTGGTACTTGGTAGTTCAAGCCGCCGTATGTATCGGTTGGATGGTTTTTCGTTGCAATAACATTGATAATGTTGCTTATCATGTACGAAATATTTTTTTTGGAAATTATGATATTAAAATGTTGCGTGGTCACATTTGGAATTATTATTTTTTTGCACCAATGTTATTTTCTGGAATAGTTGTTATTGTGCATCTGCGTGCATTGTTTGCGCAAATGACTCGATTTCGTGTGACTTTTATTGAGCGTTCGACAATGGCTGGGATAATGCTATATTTTATTTTTACCTGCTATGGGAAGGTCACAAACTTTGTTTTTTTTAGGTTTTAGGTAAGATGGGTAAGATCACAAATTTGAAAAGCCTACTTAGCATCGTTCTTTGTCTGTGTTCATTCGCCGTAACGACTATCATCGGTCATCAGTTATTTCTTATAAAACGCAATTTTAATGATCTTCACAACAAAATCGTTACAATGATTCCTGCATCTAAAGATTCCTATCTGGCCTTTTTCGCTAATCCAGTTAATCAGCATACGGTTGACCATTATGTCCTTTACCATAATCTTAAACCGTGGGTACAAGACGCAAAAAAAGCCGAAATAATTTTCGCGGGAAATTCTAAAACTCTATACGCCTTTGATATTCCAAAATTTAAGGAACTAATGCAACCAATAAATTTGAACCTATATAATCTCGGTTTCCAACAAGCTGAGGGATGGGGTTTTACTAAGGTTCTCCTTGAAAAGTATGATCTTCGTCCTAAGATCCTCATTATTAATGGTGAAGAATTTTTTCCTCGACCACCATCGGGATTCGCTCAATATGTCATGTCACAATCTCGATTTTCGGCTTGGAAATCAGTTTTTGAAGATGAAATGTGTTTTAACACAATGATCAGCATTCATCGTTTCGCTTATTTTCCATATTGGTTAACCACTGATGGTGGTAGAGCAAAATTTCGTTCGTTAACTAATGGTTCATGGAGATGGGGGTTTAAAATTCCAGGGTTACAACCGACGGTTTTTGATCCTAACTATGAGTGGCCAGAGAAACCTCGCCAAGCTATTATTTCAATCGCGAAAGAGTTTAAAGATTTTCTTACTGCTCGAGACACGCAACTTATTATGACTTGGATACCTAAAGAAATTCCATCGAATTTTTCGGAAGTAAAGGCAATTGCAGATGCTAATGATATTCCATTAGTAACGGTAAGTAATGAAGACCTTTTTACTTTCGACCATGATCATCTGCATTGGGATAGTGGCACCCTATTTACCGAGCGATTAGTGGCCAAACTAAAGAAGAATACCGTTTTTATGAATGCACTTATGAAAGATTGATTATGTTATTTCAGTCTCGCGAATTTTTTATACTATTTGTTATTACTTTTGGATTTTACTTATTTTTGCCACGCAAGCCGCAAAATGTTTTGTTGCTAATAGCGAGTTACGTCTTTTATGGCTGGTGGGATTATAAGTTTCTATATCTTTTGATTTTCACAACACTGGTTGATTTTTATACTGGTTTAGGAATATATGGAGCGAAAAGCGCTTCTAGAAAACGGATTTTTTTGTTGATTTCAGTGTTAATAAATTTAGGTGTTTTAGGTCTATTTAAATATTATAATTTTTTTATTGAATCGACTAATGAGATCCTCGGAATTTTTGGCATATTTCCGAAAATGGAGCTTTTAAATGTAATTTTGCCCATAGGAATCTCTTTTTATACGTTTAAAAGCCTTTGTTACACGATCGATATCTATCGCGAAAATATAAAACCATGTAGAAGCCTCAGCGATTTTTGTCTTTACGTTGCTTTTTTTCCCCAATTGATCGCAGGTCCAATTCAAAGAGCGGATCATCTGATACCTCAGATTGAATCGTCACGAAGAGTATCATTCGATCAACTATTGAGTGGGGTGATTTTAGCAAGTTATGGATTTTTAAAAAAACTTGCAATTGCAGATAATTTGGCACGGATAGTTAATCCAGTATTTAGCGATGTCGCTCATGCCAGTGTATGGGAGATTATGACTGCAACTGTATTGTTTGGTTTTCAAATTTATGCTGATTTTTCGGGCTATACCGATATTGCACGAGGATGTGCTCGTATATTAGGATTCAATTTAACAATTAACTTTAATAGTCCATACTTTGCGCGATCACCAATCGAATTCTGGGAAAGATGGCATATTAGTCTATCTACTTGGTTTAAAGATTACCTCTATCTTCCTTTAGCGTTTCACTATATGCGAAAGCCTGGGGGTGTTTTGAATAAGTACAAGGCACACTTATTTTCCATGGCTCTTATTGGGTTGTGGCATGGAGCCGAGCTGAAATTTATTTTATTTGGCTTGTATTGGGGGATTTGGATTGCCATATATAGTAGCAAAAGACGTTGGTTTAACAATATTTCAAGCTCAGTGGCAATTATGATTAATTTTGTAATCGTGTGTTTTGGATGGCTTATTTTTCGAATTGGAAATTTGAGAGATTTTAAATATTTTTTATACAACTGGAAATTAAAGGGTGACATCTTTTCGTTTGATCGACTTTTTCTGTATTGTTCGTTAACCATTTTAGTAATGCTGCTGATCGATTATATTTTCTATAAATATCCTAATTTTCAGATGGAAGTTCAAAAAATCGATAAAACCATTTTGTGTTATTTTATGATCATGTTAGTTACGATTTTTGGACTTATTGTATTTGTATCCAAGCCATTAGCAAATCAAGATTTCATATATTTTCAGTTTTAGATGTAGGCTCTGCTTCTGCACCTGATGAATAAATTTTTGGGTTAGGTTATTCCAAATGTTCCCATGAGCACAAATACCGTGGTACGAGCCTTCAGAGGTTCGGCTTTAGGACAAAAAAATTATTATGATTTAAAAACTTGGAGACAGCTAAAGTCGCTGTCATCTGGTAATCGGTCGTTGATTGCTATTCCTCTCTCACACTACTGGAATAACTCGTTTTCTGAATCTTCTTTGACCCTAAATACATCTTTACCACATTAAAAATTGCTTCGAAATTAAGAGAAAGCCATAAATTGTACTCGACGCTACAAGCTACATCACATGTCTTACATTGACACGCTTGAAGAAAATGAAAAGCTTCTTTCACTGATGTTGATCTTAAGTTCAATGCTTTTTCCTTATCCAGGATGTGAAGACACGAATGCAGATTTCCATTCGCATCTATCTGACATGAAGCTCTACCATTCCAACATCGAACAATTCCCATTTGATACCCTTTCTTATGATAATTTTCTTCTTTTCGGTGAACAATTCGATTTAGGAAAGTGTTTGACATTGCAATATATCTATTTTTCTTTTTTTCATCTCTGATTTGTCTGGCCACTTCCTTTAGTTCAGAGTCATTTAGCTTCCAATCAGAAACATCAGAAGACAATTCTGAAATCTGACTAACGATTTGCATGTTTAGTAAGCATTTTTTTTCTTCAGCAAATCTGGAAAGAAATTTTATCTGATTGACATTTTTTTTTGTTATGACAGCATTTATGTAAATGGGAACCTTGCCTTCCAAGACATCGATGGCTTTAATCACTTTTTCATAAGATCCAACTCCTCTGAATTCATCATGAATCTCCTGAGGTCCATCAAGTGATAAAAAAACGCCATCGGTTCGAGACAGTAGATCAATATACTTGGGAACAAGAAATCCATTTGAGTAGACATGCACGATCATTCCATATGATTTTGCCCTTTCAATGATTAAGGAAAGATCCTTTCTTAGCAGTGCCTCGCCCCCATACAGTCCAACTCGCACAGTGCCTAATGCCGCTAACTCATCAATTATTGATAGTGCCCGTGAGGTATCTATTTCGTCCTTATTACGGTTTGGAATATTGCAATATTTACAGTGAGCATTACAACGGTTGGTTAAAAAAAAAGAACAAACATTGGGACGCGCCGTCGCAGCAAATATATTTTTATCAATGAAGGCGCCATTTTTAGAAAACTCATATATCCTCCGGTTCCTCAAGATTTTTTATTAACTGTCAATTAAATACATCATTAATAAGCAAAAGTCTACCGTTGACAATCCGCTTATTCCCTCCAATAATCCCCACCAAAGATTCTGCATCAACAAATCACCATTTTTATAGTTCCAATCGAAAGTTACTGAAAAGACACTTCAGATAACTCGGATTCCTGATAATCATATTAGCTCTTTCATATTTTCATAACTCATCAGTGAACTGCTTTTTTACTCATTGCCTCGCACAGTTCATCTTAGCCAATGCTGTCTGCAATCAACCAGGATATTCGCTTTTCATAAAAATTAACCGGAATAGTCGTTCAGGAAATTTCTGGCTCTTTTCGTGAGTAACCTATTCTTCTACTTAAAAAATTCAATTTGGAAAATAAAGCTTTTACACGATGATATGTTAACATTATATACCATGGAAAGGTGCTATAATCCCCGAAGCGAGCTTGATTGAGAGCCCTTCTGATCAATGAACATTTGTAAAAAATTGATTTCAATCTTGGATATAGACGTTCCTCACGCCCTTTAATAAGCATGAGCATTGATCTTAAGAGAAATCTCGGTGGATGAATGACTGCAAATATGCTAATTAATATATTAATAGCCGTGGGTCTATAGGAGAACATATATTCTTTATCAATATGGCTTTTAACAATGTCTTCACTTGCATATTTCTCAGAAAGCTCCGTATACGGCATAAACTGCAGCGAGAAAAGATTCATCGTGAAGGGTGGGGATAACTCTCCCAGCAATTGAATGGAATCATACAAATTGCTAACGGTTTCCATCGGGTTATCCAATATGACCTCAAGTGCCGGTGCAGCCATCCTGTTCTTAAATTCCGATAGGATTGCTAGAGCATTTTTTATGGTAGGTATCTGGGCGGCACGCCGATATAACTTCAAGATGTCAGTATTAGCTGCTTCTATGCCAATTTTAATCCGGCATAGTCCAGAATTTGTCAATATCTCAAATTTCCTCTTGGTAACCGAAACTGGATTTGTTCCTGAAAGGATAAATTTTATTCCAATCTCCCTCTTGAACAGCTCCGCAAAACGAGCAAGTTCCTCCTCTGACCTTCCGAGGAAGTTGCTATCATAAAATATGACATAATCTATCGGAAATGATTTCATCACCTCTTTTATTTCTTTTATGATATACTCCGGTGATGGGCCACGGTACTTCGCATAATCCTTGTCCAGATCAATAAATTTTGACTGTGAGCAAAAACTGCACCTATGGGGACATCCCACTGACCAGATCGTATTGTAAGTCGTACCCACATGTGTTAGGAATTTTTGCATGGTGACCGGTCTAAGCTCTCCTGTTTCATAACTGAAAAAAAATTGATCTTCGAGGGTATAATCCATGAAAGGCATTTTTTCCAATTCATCGGCACTCATTAAGGGCGCTCGTGGATGCTTATGAATTTCAGTTCCCGTGTTTACCCAAGTATTGGGAATACCGGTGATTTCACTTCCATCCCGCACCCTGTTTAAAAATTTGACAAAAGCCCGCTCTCCCTCTCCCTGAATCAGAATATCACAAAAACTGATGCAGTCCTCAGGATCAAGCGTCGGATGATAACCACCAATAATTATTTTCGCCTTTGGATTCACCCGCCTGATTTCGTCGCATATTTTCTTTCCAATATTCCGCTGTACAGACATCAGAGAAAAAGCGATGACATCACCATCTGAAAGCAATTCTCCGAGTTTACGAATAGCCGAGTCATTCTGAATATAATTAACGGAAAATCCAACTCCTGTCTTCTGTTGCCACCAGCTCCCTGCGAGGGAGGCCTTGTCATCATAATCGAGAAAATAAATCGAATCGATTTTGTAACCTGCCTGCTTAGCCGCTGCGACAACGCGTCTAAAGCCGATAGCGATAATATTGCGGTCCATGCTTATAGCATATATTTTCATTTTTCACCTGATTCTGTTTTTTATGAACTTAAGTCCGGTAATGACTGACTCAAGCCTTAGGTTGAATAAATTATTGAACTCCGTTGAGAATGGGCAATAATGACATGAAATACCACTCAATTTTTCCCAAGCCCCCTTTACCCCATACTCCTCAATGGAATACGAGAAACCGGGTTCGCCATATTGGGAAGCACATGGATGAATGAAGCCATTTGAATCCACCCAACATACCAAATTACCCATTACACATCTTTCATAGCTTTTCATCGCTTCCCTGTCGGACCGCTGCAAATAAGCGGAATAGGAATGATTATTGCCCCAGTTGATAATTGCCTTTATTCCGATATTTGAATTGTTTGTCCTCAGCTCACCCCTCTTTTTAAATTTATAAATCTCCCTGTAAAAATTTTGTATATGACCGTTATCGACCAGATCTTTACCTTTCGCGGCGCCTGTGGGGGAAGGTATGCAAAAATTCAGATAGGTATCATATTTTTTGGCGACATCCATCAAGGGGAGCAGGACATTTTCAACTGTCGACTCTTTCGAGATGACAATATGAAGGTGAAATGGAATCGTGTTTTTATGGCAAAGCTCCGATGCTACCATGATCGCATTATACACCCCTGGTCCCCTGAATTTATCGGTAATTTCCATGTTTCCATCGATACTCAACTGAATCTGGTCACAATTTTTTAATGCCTTGACATATTTTTCAAAACCTATGCCATTAGTCGTTACGGAACAATACATTCCCCTTTTTTTCACGTATTCAATGATTTCAGCCAAATTACGATGCAACAATGGTTCACCACCCTGAAGCATCAGAATGCGCGTACCCATCGCATAAAATTCATCAATCCTGGATTTTATCTTTTCCAATGGAACGTCATGTCCCTTATTATTATCATGTTGCGAATAACAATAGGTACATTTTAAATTGCACCGGCTTGTAATGCTCATGGAAACCACAACAGGAACGCGGCGCTTTACAATCCGATACGTAAGGGCAGAACCAAATACATGAATAAGTGTTAATTTCATGGCGTTTTTGTTTCCAGCATTTTAAGTTCAATATATTATAAATCTCTGAAATCCCTATATATTGACATTTCTCATATCATCATCTTGTTGCGAAATATTTTCGATATATAGATTCAAGCCTCTCTTCAACACATTTAAAAACCTCTTCTACGCCTATTTCCTTCATGCAGCGATTCTCATTGCAGAAGTCAAAACCTTTATTATGGTATACGTTCAGACAAGGACTGCAATATAAGCTTTTGTAAAAGACAGTTGTTTTTTTATTCGCAGGTTTGTAGAGCACCGGCGTTTCAGGACCAAACAATACTATCGACTGAGTCTGATATCCGGCAGTGAACTGCGCCGGTCCACTGTCGTTTGATATCATCAAGGCTGTTTTTTCTATCAAAACCAGAAGTTCCCGTATCGATGTCTTTCCTGCAAGATTCACAATATTGGCTCCGTCACCAACCATCGCTACAAGGTTATTTACCTGCAGAATATCTTCATTTGCACCAAGAAGAATGATCTTAATACCAGGATAATGAATAGAGATCTGTTTAATAAGTTTTGCGTAATTTCCGAGAGGCCAATTGCGATGATAACATAAATCACTACAATTTGCGTTTACTAACACATATGGCTCCTCATCTTTAAGCCCAGTTTTCTCTTTTACTCTTGGGAAATATTCTGATGAAAAAGAAGGCAGCGAAAAAGAAAAATATTCAGGGTTCCTCTTTACTCCAAGTACTCTTGCCATTTCAAAAAATATGTCCGATATATTCCTATAATGATTGAAATTGATAGTAAATGACTGAAGTCGTCCACGATAAGCGTTTATCGAGTAAAACCCAACTCTAAACCGGGAACGACACAACAACGCGAAAATCGTGGAAAACTTTGCAAAGAACTCAAGATCGAATGATAAATCCAGCTTATAGCGCCAAAGACGAAAAATACCCCAAATGATATCTTTGATGAATACAAAAAAATTATCTCTGCGCACAATGATCACATTATCGATACAATTCATTATACTCGCAAATTCAGCATTCGAACTGAAGGTGATCAAATGCAGCTTGGCATTTGGATAATTGATTTTCAAGGCCCTAAAAAGCGGAAATGCCCGAAATAAACTGCCCACCCCAAAAAACTTTATAATAAGGATATTCCTTACTTTTTCTGGAAGCAACATCTCGTTATGGCCCCAAAATATTCCCTTTAAATAATATGGGACGTCCAGAACGGAACATATCAGGCTCCCAAACAGTTTATCGATCCTTCGCATCGTATTAGTATTCATCTTTACTTTCTGCTTTTAATATTTTTCTGGGCAATCAAAAACATTTCACCGAAACCAATTTTAAAATGAACACCTTTGAATATGTACCCCATATGAATCAATATTCTCCCGATAGTCCTCATGATAATCGATTGTGAATACTCCCGTAAAACACCACCGACATATCCCAGCGAAAGTGATTTTACTGCTCGACCATGTTCTAATATCTGAAAGTGGGATTCTAACAACATTTTGATGCTTTGTTTACTAAAATAATGCAAATGTTCTGTCTTATAATGCGGCCATTGACCTCGCAATACACGTCTTGATATTGAATCGATATTGGGTGTGGCGATGAAAATGATACCTTCTTTCTTCAAAATACGGCTGATTTCATTCATGAACGCCTTCGGTCCGACAATATGTTCCAGAAGGTCCAACATCACGATAACATCAAAATATTCCGATTCAAAACCCGCTGTTTCCAGATCACCCAGATAAACCTTATATCCCCGATTTTCACATGAGTTTACAGCAGTTACATTGCAATCGATCCCATATGTTTCAAATCCCAGTCGAGTCGCCACGCCTAGCATTTGCCCCAGAGCGCATCCAACATCAAGAAGCCTTCCTTTTCCCGAATACTTTCCGATAATTTTCAGATATCCTTCGAACGTATCTTCTTTTTGAATGTCAAGATCCCCTGAATTTCCTCCCTTTGACCATGGCAGGTAATATTTTTCCGAATAGATAGATGCAAGGTGCTTCTTTGATGGAAATGGAGCTATGAATTCATGGGAACAGGACAAGCACGAAAAATAACTGTACGAAAGCTTAGTGAACAGCTTTTTCAACTCTTTGCTACCGCAAAGAGGGCACTCGGCAAACTCCTTATTCGAACTTTTCCTGTCGTTTTCTTTGCCTAATTTGTCTGCTATGAAGTAAAATAGGTCATTTCCAAAAACTTCGAGCGGAAAAAAAGTGATGTGATAACGAAGCCGCATCCTCGCGATTTTTTTGTATACATATACAAATGGATACAAAAAGCGATGAATCAGGCTGCCATTCAAAAAATATGTTTCATACTTGTTGTCAATAAAGTATATCGCTGTGTATATCATATTCAGGAGCTTTATGCGCTTTCTATCGAGCCAAGGACAGTTTCTCGCATTATTTTCCAACTGCATTTCCGCCCAATCCCCCAGCTTTTGTGGTTCCACAAAACCATACCTTTTGGCCTCTTCATATAATGCGCTTCCAGGATAAGGCGTGTACTGGTGAAATCCTGAGATCTGGCAATTCGGATTTTCAGATGTCAATTTCAAGATAAGCTGCGTTGAAAGCCTGATATCATTTTCCGTCTCTTCAGGGATTCCGGAAAAGAAATTGTACAGCGGTATCATTTTCGGATACTTTAGAAAACGTCGATTCAATTCAATTATCATATCCGGCGTTATCCGTTTTACAAGACGCTTTAATATGGCAGGGGAACCCGATTCAACCCCAATATTTATATGACGGGTATTTACTGCATCCAAAAGCTCAAACATACTGTCATCAAGGCATAACAGGTCATCCACTCTTGCCCCGCGGAAACCAAGATTCACGTTCCATTTCTTTTCACGGAGGTACTCCAGAATTGTTGCCGCCCGCCGGGGATTGGCAAAAAAATCGTCATCAATGAAGGAAATATAAGTGGGCGAATATTTTTCAACAAGTTCATCAAGGGTTCGCTTTGTCCGATCGATGGAATCGGGCATCCATTTAATAAACCCGGATAACGAACTATTGTAGCAAAACGAACATTTATGTGGACAATTTCGGCTTGTCATTATTGATATCAGCTTCTTATCGAAACCGGAACGATAGTATTTGCTATGATCCACCAAATCGTAAGGAGCAATCGGCAAACCATCCCAATCGAAATGTTCGCTGACCGGATTATTATATATTTTCCCTTCTTTTTTAAAATAAAGTCCAGGCACCTGGTCTATCGGAATCTCTCCATCCAAATGCTTAAGCAGTCGGTAAATCGAATACTCCCCTTTGTCAACGATCACAAAATCGACCAAATCATTTTCCAATGTCTGCCGCGGCATAATTGTTGGATGGATCCCTCCCCAAACCATGGGAACATCAGCATGTTCACGTACAAATGATGCCATTTCGAGCGCATGGCGTATCGGTTCTCCGGTCATCGTAGTGATTCCAACTAAAATCACATCGGATTCCAGTTCCTGCAGTACGCGGGTACGCCAATCAGGTTCGACCCTCTGGTCGATGATTACTGACTGATAACGGTCCGATGCATGAAACACCGACGAAAGATAAATTAGGCTAAGGGGAAGATCGCAAATATAGAGATCGTATTTCCCACATCGTGGTTGTAATAGAAGAACCTTTTTTCTCATTCTATAGACTCAATTCTTCAAGGCTCATTGGATTCCTTGGATGTTCCGAAATTCTGACAGGCAACTCACTTGCCCCGGCAATGGGAATAAGATACTCATCGATATACTCATGGTCCGCTCCAATGAGGCAATCCGCAGGTCGCCGCTGGAAATGCTTAAAATTTGCCATTCGCCGCCAAATAGTCTCAAGAGGCTCCTCCCTGACATTGCCAAATGAGATATAGTTCATGCCACATCCCATCACTTCTCCATAAGGACTGATCGCCACTTTTTCCCTTCCTCCGGGACATTCCACTTTCATTGAAAAGTTGATCGTCCAATCTGAGCGTATATGAGGATTTTCTCTCATAATTTTCTGCACGTCATGCCAATCTTCCCTAGTGAGCACATTTTCCTTTTTCCCCGCCCAGTTCCCCAGAGGACATACCAAAGAAAAAACGATGCCTACCCCTTGTTCTTTTGCAAACCTTACCATTTTCATGGTCTTCTCGGTATCATGGTGCCCAATTACTGTGCTAATATAGGCATTTGCATTGAACTCCTTTGCCATTTTAATGTTTTCAAGTACCTTTGCGAAGTGTCCCTTATAAGTCCGTATCTCATCATTTTTTTCCGGATTATCACTATCGAGACTGAAATGAAAGGTATTGACACCAGCGTCAATTAACTCCTTAAATAACCCGCGACTCATATTTATTGAATTTGTAACGAATGCAATAAGGCTTTTAGATGGCTCAAGGCTTCTGAGGACATCGAGAATATCGTCTCTTGTCGTCGGCTCGCCACCAGAAACAATTGCGGAAAAGGCGCCCAGCTTTTTTGCCTGGAGCCAGATATCATGTATTTCTGCTGGAACGAGGATCTTTTCATTATTCTTCTTTATTTTCGAAGCATAACACATCTCGCACTTAACATTGCAATCTGCAGTCACCGCAAATTCAATCGTCCGAAGAACCGGCTTCTTCAAAACAAGTGTTTTAAAATATCCATTAAATACTCGGGGAACAACTCCCAGTTTTTTCAATATCAGCTTGCTGTGAGCAAAATGATGCTCAATATGCTGGCTGGTTGAATACATAAGGCTTCCTTAATTTCTA
>JADFZC010000296.1 GCA_015232735.1 Oligoflexales bacterium
AGAGCCCAGCAATGCCTCAAGGACTCTTTTGTTTAACATTGAGAAAAACAGTTTTGATGAAGAACTTTTAAAAATTTTAAAGGTTCCGGGAATCTCGTCGCTGCCTGAAGTTAAGGACAGTGCTATGGTGATGGGCAGAACTAGGGGGGTTGATTTTTTACCGGACGGCATACCTATTGCCGGTATACTTGGTGACCAGCAGGCGGCGCTTGCCGGGCAGGCGTGTTTTGATGTCGGGGATGCTAAGTGCACTTATGGTACCGGTGCGTTTATGCTTTTGAATACCGGGAATAAACGATTATATTCGACGCACGGCCTGCTGACGACAGTAGCCTGGTCATTGAATAACAAATTGACCTATGCTTTTGAGGGGGCTTCTTTTATAGCAGGAGCTGCTGTCCAGTTTCTAAGAGATCAGCTAAATATAATAGAGGCGGCGCCACAGACACAAAAACTGGCGGATGGTCATATAGGAGCTCCCGAGATATATTTTGTTCCGGCTCTTGCAGGCCTTGGCGCTCCTCATTGGAATCCTGAAGCGAAGGGAGCGATTTTTGGCCTTACAAGGGGAGTATCCAAAGGTCAAATAGTGAGAGCTACTTTGGAAGGTATTGCATTTCAGGTTTATGAGCTTTTCTCATCCATGAAGAGAGATTTTCCACAGGACACGGCAGCGCTCAGAGTGGATGGAGGGGCTTCCTCAAATGACCTTTTAATGCAGATACAGGCCGATATATTATCCATCGATGTCGACAGACCCTCCAATCTGGAGACAACTGCGGCAGGAGCAGCTATGTTCGCCGGGCTTGGAATTGGTTTGTATTCAGATTTAAATGAGCTGAAAAACGCCAGGAAATCTGACAAAATATTTAGAGCCGACAAAAATGAAAAAGCGCTTTCACTCAGAAAGGAGCAGCTTAAAGGGTGGAAGAGGGCGGTGGACGCGGTTCAATTGTTTGCCGGTGGAATCGGGGAAGTCTCACAGAAATCAAATTAGGCCGTGTTGATTTTTGGCAAATCAGCGGGAAGCTTTTTTAGCTTTTGCCAAAATAAGTGCACGACCCAACATTGGGAGATTTGTTAAATAGCGACAACAATATTCATATTGACATGGTGTTTTCTGATTTCTTTTTTATGGTCAATTTTTGTATACTCGCTTATTACAAAAAGAGATCACAGCCTGAAGTTTTTTCTTTTTCTCAAAAGATTTTTGGCAACTCTCCCGGCTATTGCGATTTCACCGCTCCTGATATTATTTTTCTATCGGGTGTTTAATTTCAATCTCCTGTTTCCGGTTCATATTTTCGCAAGTCCCTTGGAAATTTTCTCCTCCTCGTTTTTTCCATCATTTGTTCTTCTTCTGTCCAGCGGGGTTTTGGGGAATCTTCTTATAGCTATCCATGAAGAATACAGGGTTTGGAGTCAAAAGTATTTTGCCTTTGTAATAGAAGCCTATGGAGGTTCCATTCCCGAAACGCTTAGAAATCTTGTCCTGATCAAAACATATTTTGGCATATGGTCGAGATCTTTGCCATGGCTTTTTGGTGAACTGGTCGTGGTTGAGTGCATTTTCAATGCACCTGGACTTGGTCTTGATGCATGGAATATGGCAAGGGTTCGTGATTATCCGGGACTGTTTGGCGTTCTTATCTGGCTTTCTGCTCTTTATGGTATTTGTGCCGGAGGGTCCTTATTAGTGAATAGATGGATCGGGAGGCGGCTTGATGGTTATTCCTAATGTCAGGGATCAGAAAAAACTACCGCTTAATTTTCTGGTGAGTTTTCTTTTTTTGGGCTTCATGTTACTGCCCTTTTGGTTGAATCTTTCAACGAATGTGGAGATATCAAATGTCCTGTCGTTGCCATCAAAAGCTCATCCTTTGGGTACGGATAATTTGGGCAGGGATCTGATGTTTCGTTTGAGCGAAGCGATTTTTAACAGTGTATTTCCAATGTGGGGATGTGGTGTCTTAGCATCTTTTCTGGGCATAGTTGCCGCCTTAGTCAGTATTGTTCTTGATACCGGACCTGGTCTCCATCTTTTTGTCAGGATATGGAACGTCTTCATGATAGCCATAGCTTCAGTGCCAATAGGAATTACCGTTTTTGGATGGTCAGCACTTCATGAAAAGGCCGGGATTTTACCGGTTTTGTCCTCGTTAACCGTATTGTTCACGGTAAAGGTTTATTTGTACGTTAATGAATTATATAGAAAAGACAAGAATATTGGCTATTGGCAGGCGAATGAAATTATGGGAGGCAGTCTGTCGGGGAGGATAATAAGGTACGGTATCCTGATGAAGTGGATGGAAGGTCTTGGAAATCTGACTATTTTTCATTTAAAAGTCGGGGTAGCCATCGAGGCTTCATTGAGTTATCTTGGTTTCGGTGTGCAGGAGCCCAAGGCATCTTTTGGAAATATGATGTCGGCTCATTTTGACACATACTTGAAGGGGAACTGGTATATCCTTGCTCTCGTTCTCGCTGTTTTCCTTTTAACAGTGATGTTTCCCGAAAACCTTCTACTTGCAGCAAGGTATATGATTGGGAAAGCGGAGTTATCATATTTTGTTGGTGGAACTAAGAAATGAGTGGTAATAAAATCTGTCTTGAATCCAGCTGGAAGGAATTATTGATTGACGAATTTGACAAATCTTACATGAAGGAACTCAAAAGATTTCTTGTCGGCGAGATGGAACATTCAAAGATAATTTGTCCAAAAGGGAGTGAGTATTTTGCAGCGCTCAACCTGACTCCGTTTGACAAGGTCAAGGTAGTAATCCTCGGACAGGATCCCTATCATGGCCCGGGGCAGGCTCACGGGCTTTCTTTTTCAGTGCGTCCGGGAATTCCAGTGCCTCCGTCATTGCTGAATATTTACAAAGAGCTTAAAGAGGATGTCGGTTTTAGAATACCAAACCATGGTTTCCTGGAAAAATGGGCGCTTCAGGGAGTGCTTCTGCTGAACGATGTTCTCACAGTGGAGTGTCATAGACCCCTGTCACATCAAAACAGGGGATGGGAACATTTCACCGCAAAGATCATCGAGAAGTTAAATAATGAAAGGGAAGGAATTGTATTTGTCCTATGGGGGTCCAATGCGCAAAGAAAGGGATCGATGATTGATACAAGAAAACACCTTGTTCTCAAATCGCCGCATCCATCTCCACTGTCAGCGTCCCGAGGTTTTTTTGGATGCAGGCATTTTTCCAAAATCAATCAGTTTCTCAGGGAAAGAGGCGGTGAAGAAATCGACTGGCAGCTTCCTCTGGCAATGGATTTAGTGCAGTGAGGTATTAAAAATTAAAATGAATCAGACAGAACAAATAAAGATTGAGGAAAAACAGGAGAACCCGTTTGCCAGCCTGATTTTCAATATTGTTATTCCGGCTTTAATCCTGTTTTACGGTTCAAAACCAGAGTATCTCGGGGCTGAGCGCGGGTTTTTATTCGCACTGATATTTCCTTTGGGATATGGAATTTACGATATTTTTCGCAGTAGAAAGTTCAACTTTCTTTCCGCTCTTGGTGTTGTGAATGTCCTTTTAACTGGCGGAATAGGACTTTTGAAGATGGATAATTTCTGGCTTGCCGTAAAAGAAGCAGCTGTTCCAGGAATGATCGGCCTTTTGATAATAGGCTCACTTAAGACACCGTTTCCGCTGGTAAGGAAATTTCTTTATAATGACAAGATAATCGACACGGGAAAGGTCAGTCAGGCACTCAGGGAAAAGGGAAATGAAGCTAGTTTTGACAAACTTTTGGTCCATTCGACATATTTGCTTTCATGCTCGTTTTTTGTTTCGGCGCTTTTGAATTTCATTCTGGCAAAAGTAATAATGGTCAGCCAGCCTGGCAGCGAGGCTTGGGATAAGGAGCTTGCCAAGATGTGGTCCTTGAGCTGGCCAGTAATAGTGGTTCCATCCATGATTATAATGATGCTTTCCTTATGGTATCTTCTCAGGGGTATTAAGAGGCTGACAGGTCTCCCGCTTGAGGTTGTATTCAAGGGAGGGGATGACAGGAAGAAAGGCAGATATAGTATTCCAGATAAATAATTCGGGTCAGCATTAATCTCACTATTTTGTATTTATTTTGATTTTTGACCATTTGGATTTTGACGTTTGACATTTGCCATGTTTTGAATTTTCAGCCTAAAAATATGAAACACATCAAATGTC
>JADFZC010000297.1 GCA_015232735.1 Oligoflexales bacterium
CCTAAAAATAAGGACAGTCAGATTGTGGCCTATTATTTTCATGGTGAAGCCAGGTGCCAATCATGTCTTCTTATTGAAAAATATTCCTATTCCGCCATTACCAGGAATTTTGACAGGGAGATAGGCGAAGGTACAATTGACTTTCGAGTCATAAATGTGGAGGAACCGGCAAACAGCCATTTCGTCAAGGATTACGGACTTTATACAAAATCAGTGGTACTTTCGCTTGTCAAAAACGGTAAGGAGCAGAAATGGAAAAATCTCAAAAAGGTTTGGGAGTATCTGCAGGATGAAGGTCAGTTTCAATCCTATATCGTATCCGAAGTGAATGCCTACAAAGCCGAGTTGAACCGATGAATGAGTATCTTTTCGGGCTTGGTCTTGCTCTCTGGTTCGGGATTTTGACGTCAATCAGCCCGTGCCCTCTGGCGACGAATATTGCCGCAATGTCATTTATTGCGCACAAGGCAGGGAACGCAAGAGGTGTTATAGGGACAGGGATAGCTTACTGCACAGGCAGAATATTTGCCTATGTCATCCTTGGCATCATAGTAATCAACGGGGTTCTGGCTATTCCAACCGTATCATATTTTCTTCAAAAATACTTGAATTTGCTTCTGGGTCCGCTGCTTGTTTTAATAGGGATGTTTCTGCTTGAACTTTTGGATTTTCCACTAAACAGTTTTAAGTTCAGCGAGCAGCTGGAGCAACGCTTGAGAAGTGGAGGGATATTTCATAACTTTTTGTTAGGGGCTCTTTTTGCCCTTACATTCTGTCCTGTATCAGCAGCACTTTTTTTTGGGAGCTTGATTCCACTGGCCATCAAATTGAGCTCTCCAGTAATGCCAGCTGTTTTTTTCGGTTTTGGAACGGGGCTTCCGGTTATGCTGGTGACTGTCTTTCTGGTATCGGGAATCAAGTCGGTTGCCGGTCTGTTTGATAGAATAACGAAAGTTGAAAGATGGATCAGAACAGCTACTGGGGGCATTATTGTCATGGCAGGCATTTACTTAAGCCTGGCCAATATTTTTCAGATCTTTTAAAAGGCCTTTTGGCATGTTAGAGCTAAATAACGGAGATGTAAAAAATGAGTAAGACAAAAGATGATAAGATTCGCAGTGGAGTCAGAGACAGGTATGCGGGCATAGCTAACAGTCAGGGGTCGGGATGCTGCGGTTCCGGCGGAAAAGAGGGTAACTCTTCAGGCTGCGGCTGTTCTGGGAGTCTCTGTGTCACATCTGAAAGCTCTGCCCATCTGGGTTATTCCCAGGAGGAGATGCAGGCTGTTCCCGATGGTGCCAATATGGGCCTTGGATGCGGAAATCCCGGGGCCATAGCCAGCCTTAAAAAGGGGGAAACCGTTCTCGACCTTGGCTGCGGGGGAGGATTTGACGTTTTTCTTGCGGCCAGGCAGGTGGGTCCTGAAGGCAAGGTGATAGGAGTGGACATGACCCCCGATATGGTAAGCAAAGCCAGGGCAAACGCTCAAAAGGGAGGTTATGAGAATGTTGACATTCGTCTTGGCGAGATTGAGCACCTGCCCGTTGCGGATAACAGCGTCGATGTCATAATTTCAAATTGCGTAATCAATCTTTCACCGGACAAGGCCGCGGTTTTTGAGGACGCCTACAGGGTTCTTCGTAAAAATGGGCGCCTGGCCATTTCTGATGTCATTGCCATAGAACCTCTGACTGATGAGATCAAAAAAAATATGGATGCATACTCCGGATGCGTAGGCGGAGCCGCATTGCTGGCCGATTTGCAGCAAATGTTGAAGAACGCGGGATTTCAGGAGGTAAGGGTGGAAGTGAAAATGGATAGTGACCGGTTTATCAAGGAATGGTTTCCGGGAAGCGGTATCGAGAGATATGTACGTTCGGCAAATATCACCGCCATTAAATATTGATTAAATAAGGAGATTCAAATGAAAAAAGGATTATCGGATACAGCTGGTGTACTTTCGGGGGGCGTTGGTGGCAGGTTGTCTTTCCTGGATCGTTATCTGACACTGTGGATTTTCGTGGCCATGGCTGCTGGAATTGGGATAGGGTGGCTTTTCCCGGGAACCAAGGATTTTGTAAACATGTTTACTGTCGGCACCACCAATATTCCCATTGCCGTCGGGCTTATTCTCATGATGTATCCCCCTTTTGCAAAGGTCAGATACGAAGAGCTTTCAGATGTTTTTAGAAATACCAGGATTCTGGGAGTCTCGCTTTTGCAGAACTGGGTGATAGGCCCGATTCTCATGTTTGTCATCGCAATAACCTTTCTTCCTGATTATCCGGAATATATGGTGGGTCTTATTATGATCGGTCTCGCACGGTGTATTGCAATGGTCATCGTATGGAATGACCTTGCCAGGGGCGATACCGAGTACGCCGCGGGACTTGTTGCCTTCAACAGCATTTTTCAGGTACTCTTTTACAGCGTTTTTGCATGGTTTTTCATTGGCGTCCTGCCTCCGCTCTTTGGCCTGAAGGGAGCTGTTGTCGATGTCACAATAAAACAGATTGCCGAAAGCGTTTTTATTTATCTGGGTATTCCCTTTCTTGCGGGCGCATTCACCCGGCTTGTAGGGGTGAAGATGGTGGGGCGTGAACGTTATCACGCCGCCTTTGTTCCCAGGATAGGTCCTATTACCCTTGTAGCTTTGCTCTTCACAATCGTAGTAATGTTCAGCCTGAAGGGTGATCTGATAGTCCAGATACCTATGGACGTACTTAGAATAGCGGTGCCGCTTTTGATTTATTTCGTTGTGATGTTTCTTGTCTCTTTTTACATGGGCAAAAAGGTGGGCGCCGGATATGCCAAAACCACAACGCTTGCCTTTACCGCCGCAAGCAATAACTTTGAACTTGCAATTGCCGTGGCAATCGCGGTCTTCGGAATAAATTCCGGCGCCGCATTCGCCGCGGTTATCGGCCCCCTTGTCGAAGTTCCTGTCATGATAGCTCTGGTTAACGTGGCGTTCTGGTTTAAGCGTTCCCTGTTCAAGGAGGAAAAGTAAGGAGTTTTTTTTTCAAATGCGGGGTTGTCGGAGAAACGCGCAAAAATTCCACATCTTCGATCATAACCATTTGAAATATATGTGTTATTTGCAATTAACTTATCCATATCCAGCTCAAAACCATCTTCTCTGAAAATATATTTCCAAAGAAAATTATAATGCATTGCAAGAGATGCCAGATATTTTATATTTTGATTGGATAACTTGAACTAACCGACCCTTTTCTTATTTTTCTCCTTCTTGACATGTTTCGTGAGAATCATCTTTATGTAGGTTTGATAGGATGATAATCCTTCTCTTTTTGCGAGAAGCTTTAACTCATCTATCAGCGAATCCGGTAGCCTGATTGATGTGGGACGCTTTGTCGCTTTAGCATATTCTTCTGAATTCCCTAGTTCTCCATTTTCCCACTTTTCCTGAAAATCGTCAGATGATATTTGATCCGCAATTTTTTCTAATTTTTTGGTCCTTTTTGCGATCATCTTTTTCTCCTTGTCATTTTTTTAAAAACTTGTATCTCTCTTTTGCTCGGTGGATATGCTGTTCGAAGGATTGCCACTCCTAAATCGACTCTTGGAATATAAACTATCTTCAACTTTCTCCCCGCCAATGTCTCTCCTATAAACCAATGTGTAGGAGGATTAGTTCTATTATTCTCACGTCTGTCCTCCAGTTCGTATCCAGTGTAAAGATCATAGGCATCTTCTACTTCTGTTACTGTCACGTTATGTTTTTCTCTCAGTTTCTCTTCTATTTTTTTTGAAATATAGAGTTCAAGCATCAACGGCGGACCTTTTTATCACATCAAAAATACTTCGACTACAATGTTACTACAATGTAGTTAATAATCAAGTGAAAATGGCTGAAAGACCTGATAATTCTACAAAACAAGCGGCTTCTTAGATAACTGAATGATATTAAAGAATATATTTGAGTATTTGGAGAAATCTCTCATGTCAAAGGAAGTGCTGAAGATTCTATAGTATTCAAGATAATGATTTTGGGGTGGACAGTTAGATTTTAACGCAGGATACCTTATTGGCGTGAGCGTTGGCATCTACGTTCGCATAGACCTGGTTCTGGATTCTGGGCGCTATGCTTTGGCGTTTTCATCAAGTTTAAGGAAACCTCGTCCTTCAGGGCGAGGTTGTTCAAGCTAACC
>JADFZC010000298.1 GCA_015232735.1 Oligoflexales bacterium
AGCGACTACTTAATAACAAGATTATGTTTTTTTATAATATTCATATATTCGCCGCTTTGTTTCAATTTCCTGAGTTCAGCATCAAATATATCCCTGAGCGCGGTGAGGTTTTTGGCTTTGGAAAAACCTATATAGCTTGGAATCCTTTCAATTGTGGTGTCCAGCTGGACAATGTCATCTTTTTTGAAGCCGTTTTTCCCGTCCATATCGTTGAGCGTTTGCGAACCTACATATATATTGCTAATGACCAGATCAAGTTTGCCCATGGCCAGCTTGACAAAATTCTGATCCAGGGAGTTTACCCTTTCTGTCCTGAGAGTGTCTCTTATTTTATCGAATTTTTGGCCGTAGCTTATAGTGCTCTGGACGCCTATTACATAATTGTTCTCCTTCAACTCATTCAAATCTCCAGTGAATTTAATCTTATTTTTGCGGTCTTTCTTCGCATAGAGCGCCATAATCTGTTCAATCAGGATCTCATTGGAGTAATCAAGAAAGAGTTTTCTTTCCGGGGTTATGTATGCTGTAAAAATTGCATCATAATTCCCTTTTCGCGTCTCCTCCAATGCTCTTGTCCAGGGCAGTACATCGATTTCAACAGTATGTGAAAGTCTTTTTTCCATGATCTCTCTTACAATATCGACCACAATCCCTTCGGCCTTTCCTTTTGTATTTTGATATTCCAAAGGAGGATACTCAAGTGTTGAAAAGCGATAGTTCTCGGCAGACAGTACTCCGGAAAAAGTCATGACAAACAAAAACAACATCACTGCATGCATGGTTTTCATGGGGGGGCTTCTCCTTTTTGGTATTTTGTACATTATTTATATTATTTATCCTGCTTTATAAAATTATATTATAAAGGAAAAAGAACTTATTATCAAAGAAAAGTGTAGGGCTCAACCATTTGAAAAAATTAAGCCATCTATAGTATTCCAGAAAAATAATCCGGGGTAAGAGTGATTCAGGAGAGTTAATAATGCACGATTATTTCTCATTTATTTTGATTTTTGACTATTTGGGTTTTGACGTTTGACATTTGACGTGTTTCATATTTTAAAGCTGAAAATTCAATACATGGCAAATGTCAAACGTCAAAACCCAAATAGTCAAAAATCAAAATAAATGGTGAGATCAATGCCACCTCGAATTATTTATCTGGAATACTATAGATATTGTATAGATATAGCCATTATCTTCAAGAAAAAGAATTTGCGGTAACGTCATCCTGAGCGCAACGAAGGATCTGCAAAACAAGAGATTCTTCACTGCGCCCGGGATGACGAACGGGGCTGTGAGATTTGTCACATATATTGTCCGCCATTTACGTTTATCACCTGTCCGGTCATATAGCTGGAAAGATCGCAGGCCAAAAAAAGCGCCACACCAGCAACCTCCTCCGGCGTCCCAAAACGCTGCATGGGTATGAAGTGCTTCATTGCGCCCAGAATTTCAGGCCGAACGGATTTTATCATCTGTGTTTCAACAAATCCCGGAGCGATGGCATTTACCCTGATGTTTTTCGCGCCAACCTCCCTTGCGAGGGATTTCGTGAAACTGATTATTCCACCTTTGGAGGCGCCATAGTTTGTCTGGCCGGCCTGTCCTGTCACCCCTGTTATCGAAGTGATATTGACAATATTGCCTGACTTCTGCGACATCATCATTCTGACTGCCTCCTTGCTGCAGAAAAAAAGGCTATTCAAATTTGTGTCTATTACATTTTGCCAGTCCTGATCCTTCATCATCATGAGGAAGCAGTCTTTTGTAATCCCGGCGTTGTTTACGAGAATGTCGAGTCTTCCGAAAATTTCCTTTATTTCACCAAACATCCGTTTCACCTGTTCTGCGTCGCCGACATGGGCCCCCACGACATGAGCTTTCCTTCCCGTACCTTCAATGATCCTTGCAGTATCAATCGCTCCATTCTCATCACTATTGTAGTTTACAATCACGTCCGCGCCGGCCTCGGCAAAGCAGATGGCAATGGCTCTTCCTATTCCTTTGGACGCGCCTGTTACAAGTGCGACCCTGTTTTCCAAAAATCCCATGTAATTGTCCTTTCTTTTATGTTATATGACAAGGCCGCCATTCAAATGCAGCGTTTGGCCTACTATATGATCCCCGCCTTTTGATGATAGAAAAAGCGATGCACTTGAGATATCCTCAGGCTTGCAGAGCCTTTTCACACCTATGTATTTTGAAGCCTTTTTCAACTGATTTTGAAAGTCTTCGGGAAAAATCTGAAAATGCTGCTCAAGAGGGCCAAACGCAATACAGTTCGTCTGGATGTTATAGCTTAAATACTCCCTGCTCAGTGATTTGTTGAATCCCATCACTCCTGCGCCGAATGCGCAGTTTTCAGCCGTGCTTTCTTCCCCTTTTGCTCCGACACCGGTGACGATGAAAAGCATTTTTCCGCTTTTGTTTTTCGCCATGTGTTTTCCAACCGCCTTGGAAATGCAAAAGAGACTTTTGAGCCCGGAAATTACATTGTTTTGCCAGTCACCCGGCCTTATGTCCTTAAATGGGGTGAGAGGAATAAAAGGCTGGATATATATAAAAATATCTATCCTTTCATGCCTGTCGAGAACTTTTGCAACGAGAATATTATGAAAGTCTGAAACCTTCGATGAGATCATCATAAAAGGAATTTTCAGCCCATCAATATCCAAAAATGCCTCTTCGACATCATGACTTTCTTTGCCGGCTATGTCTCCATGAATTATTACCGATGCGCCTTCATCCGCAAAATCCCTGGCAATGACTCTTCCAATTTCACTGCTGCCGTTCATTATAAGAACCACCTTTTTCAAGATGTCATACGACATTTGGTATTCTCCTTTAAGAAAATGACTTATAAATACCAGCTTACTTCCCCTCCGGAGATCGTAATTATTTCTCCGGTTATATAGCCGCTCATCGGCGATGAAAGAAAAAGCACCGCATTGGCTACGTCATCTGAAGTTCCAAGGCGCTTCAAAGGAGTCATAGCCTTATGGATCTGTTTTTGCATCATCGGCAGTTTGTCTGCAAGTCCGCTGTCAATGATTGCCGGTGCCACAGCATTCACCAGGATTTCATGTCCTGCCAGCTCTTTCGACAGCGCACGTGTCAATCCTATCACAGCGGCCTTTGATGTCCCATAATTCACCCTTGTCACCTGCCCGCATATGGCCGTAGCGGAAGAGACATTCACAATACGGCTGCCTTTCGCTCTTATCAGATGTTTAAGTGTTGCCTGGATCGTATTGAACGTCCCTGTAAGGTTGAGGTCAATTACACCATTCCATTCCTTTTCCGACATAAGTGTAATCAACTTGTCGGCAGAGGTTCCTGCGTTGTTGACCAGAATATCAATATGCGTAAAGCGGCGGGATATGGTTCCCATCATCGCCTCAACGTCCCCAAGGTCTGTAAGATCTGCACGTACAGTCATGACTCTCTCCATGCTGCCCGGCACATTCTTTGTAATATCATGCGCTTTTTTCTCATTTGAACAGTAATGAATTATTACAAACGCGCCATTTTCCAAAAATTTGGCAGCAATGGCCTGTCCAATCGAGCCTGTAGCTCCGGTGATTAGGGCTACTTTCCCTTTCAGCAGCACAAAGCCTCCTGTCGAAATAGAATTATTTTTTCGTGCCTATTCACGTTACCTGTCTTATGCCTGTATCTGTAAAATCATTTATTTGCGATTGTCGGGCACAAGTCACTTTAAAGTGCCCGCACGATCACCCTGCCACAGCCAAAGTCAGACTGCCCTCGACGGCCTTGACGTCTCCTACCATGACCTTTCCTTTAATAATCGCAAGATTTCTAAATTTTCTTTCCACCTCGACATGCACCACAAGGGTATCTCCCGGGATGACAGGTCTGAAAAACCTCATGTCTTTTATTGTTGCCAGAAAAACCCCCCTCTCCATTCCTGTCGGTAAGTCCCCCCCCGGCTGTCCGGCATCAGGCATGAACTCCGAGGCAAGCACAACAGCGCACGTTTGCGCAATACTTTCAGCTATGAGAACTCCGGGCATGACAGGCAATCCCGGAAAATGGCCTTTAAAGAAGGGTTCATTGAAACTGACGCATTTGATCCCCTTTCCACTTACGCCGGGAACAAGCTCAACAACCTTGTCTATCAGCAGAAAACCGTGCCTGTGCGGGATAATCT
>JADFZC010000299.1 GCA_015232735.1 Oligoflexales bacterium
TTTTTAATATTTTACCAGGACACGTCTGCTGGCGCAGAAAGCGCCAGCGATTCACTATTAGAACGAAGAGAATGATGAATTTATCGCTACATCTTCATTCGACAGAGAATCTTCCTCCTTGTGCTTTTTACCAGGTACAGGCGGAAGCTTGATCTTGGTTTCAGGAACAAGTGAATCAGCTTCAAGCTCATGTCCAGTCTTCTTTCCAGGCATTTTCGGTAAAGCGGGGAGCTTATGCTTCGCCTTCCTGTTATCAGCCTTAATTTTCGCTACATTTGATGTAATGCTCGAAACATTGGATATTAACCCTGATTCTATTCTGGATGGGATCCTTGATTCGAATCCGGAATTGATATCTGTGGTAAATACTGCGTTGAAATCCGTCTTAAGCTGTGATATCGAACTGACTTCCCTGTCTTCATTCATAGTCTCTATGCCTTCATAAAAAGATCTCTCTCTTCTCTTTCTGATAAACATGAATAAAGCAGTAACAACCAGCAATGCCACACCGACAGGAGCCCATGCTATTAACTTCATGTAGCGATTTGGAGCAGTTCCAGTTATCTCTGCACTGGTCATGGAAGCCCATACTTTGTTATATGCATCCTTATTCTCATAAAATTCTTTTGATATGTCGGTATATGTCAGAAGAAAGCTGTTATTTGCGCCTGAAAGTATCACATGCATCTGACTCATGGGTATGTCATTCAGCTCAAACGACGAATAAATTATCAAGCCGTCATTCTTTCCCTTATAATCAAAGTACTTCGAAGGTTCGACAATCTGAAAATTCTTTATTCCGGTTATCTTTGAAAACTTGTCGACAAGCTTGCTCTTCAACAGCCCTGTTTCCTTGTCATCAATGGGGAATGGATTATTCATGGTCGCCACTGTGATGTTCCTCTTGAAAAGAGGAGCCAGGGACACCGCCTGGTCTGCTTCAGAGGACTTTTGTCCGTTCAATTCTTCCTTTTTTGGTTCTTCTGCCGGTTTTTGCTGTGCCAAAGGTGCAGGTTCTTCCATGAAAAGACTTAATCCGGTAATATTCCTGGTTACACTCCAACCCTGCGGCGGTGTTATTTTAAACCCGATCTCTTCGATAGATATCTGAGAACCATCGCTGATCAATGTTTGAGACGCTGCAGTGTTCTTGTCGCCTGCCGCAGCCTGCTCCTGAGCTTTTGCGGACTCGGCAGATACCTTTGACGCTTCATCGACCAGCGGTTGAGCCTGAGCAGGTTCTTTCTTTTCTGCTGTCTCTGCAGAAGCCGTCTGGGGCGCACTCTTTGCCGTGCTATCAGAAACTGTTTTTAAAGCAGATTTTTCCTTTTTAGGCTCTTCCTTAGCCTCTGTAGGAGCCGCCTCTTTTGTCTCTTTCAGCTTCTTTGCCTTAAGATGGGCTCTTCTGGCTTTTTTTACAGCTTTCTTGCCTTTTGCCTTTACCGGTTCCTGCGAACTGTCATTCCCTTGCACTGCCGGTATATCGGAAGTCAGTGAGGGATCATCCATCAAAGCAACATCTGAAGCGGATGGCTCAGCTTCAGCAGACCCTAAAGTCTGTGTCTGACCAGCAGCCTGGTCACTGTCGAGAGAACTTTTGGCTTTCTTTCCATTTTTCTTTGGCGCCGCGGCGGCTGCCTCTTCCTTTGGGCTATCCACGGTGGTAACATCCATTCCACTCGTATCAACAGGGCCTACAACTTCACTCGGCTCACCATAGGCGGCATTATCTAGAGCTAGGATGTGGCCAGAATACATAACCATGTAAAATAAACAACTTACATTTGCCAGTAACAGCTTTCCGGTACATTTCATAATAATCAACTCCAATTTTCGTTAACAATAGCATTTCAAATTTCTTACAACTTACAATGAAATTTATTATAACAATGTTGTTACAATAAAATTCTGCCCTAATATTTCATGTTTTTATTAGTATGTCAATGAGTAATGTCAATATTACATAAGCAATATGCCATAGTCATGATTTTGCGGGCTTATTTTATTAAATTTTATGTGCATGTATAAAAAAAGAGATATCCCCTCGTTTTGTTGGGGATAAACTGAGGGTTATTCATCAAGTTTAAGGAAACCTCGTCCTTCAGGGCGAGGTAGTTCAAGCTAACCAAAATCAGGAGAGGTTTAAAGCCTCTCCTGATTCGACACCCGGTCCTTCAGGGCCGGGTTTACGCTTTCTGATTGACAAAATTTACTTACAGAGCCCTGGCTATCTTCTTTTCAAACTGAAAAAGTCCGCCAAGTTCTCTGGCAACCAGGTTAACATCAGGCTTTTGAAGAGCCACTGATAAATAACCCACTCCGAAATCAAGATAGGTATCCAATTTTTGCTTTATCTGACTGTTCATAAACTTCGCCAAAGGCTGCTGAACCCCCCTGAAATGGCTAAGAGCATCCTTGACTTCTGCATCCCACATTGGACAAAGTTCATCAAAATCGCCTATATCAAGTCTCCTGCGGCATTTACCCCTGCCCTCCGAACACTCCATCTCCAAATTATGGGCTACCGTGAAAATGCCATAATCATCGGTAATCTCTTCGCCTGCCTCAATATTGCGGACGGCTATCTCAAATCCATATCCCGTCGTCAGCGTGTTGGCGAAGCAGCAATGATTCATATACTTTGCATTATCCCAGCTAATTATTGCATTTCCGAACGAATCAAAAAAAGAGTACTTATCAATTATGTCTGTATACCTTTCATCATTAAGAAGCGGATCAAAAACCGAAATCACCAAATCCAGGGGATCCTGAATATATGTGATCGTTCCTACGGGGATTCTTTTACGTGCAAAGAGACCAAAACCCTTGGTCTCCGAGATCCACTGCAATTCGGTATCAGGATGTATCATTTCCTAGGACTCCTAAAATATTGTAGTCGTTAGCCGCAAATCACTTAACCATTTTTGACCTTGTTTTTATAACCTCCACGCCAATCAGACATCACACGCATCAATCAGTAAAAATTAAGAATCATAATACTAATTAAAATGACAAATAACTAAACACGTTCATGCAATACGAAAATTCATCATCGCTATGGTTGAAACTTTTGCTTGATATAGAACCATCGTCAGTCTATCAATAGCCTTCTGTACCAGTGGGTTTTTCTACAGAAGGATCGCTGATGGGAGCCGACCCATCTTCCTTGATATCTATTCTTGGATCCTCGTTTGGAGGGGTGGTTGTATCTTTACTTATATTTTGCAGATCGGCTGAAGGGGAAACTTCCTCGGATGAACTTGAATCACCGCCGCATTTTGATGCGACCAGACTGAATGCCACAGCGATCATGAAGAAAAAATTCAAAACTTTCATCTGTTCCTTTCCTGCCTTTCTCTCGTCATTACAATAAAATAAGCCCTCTTAATGAACACTCGATGCCAATAATATGACCTATGTGGCCAATATACATGAATGGTGAAAACATGCAAATTTTTTCATCGCGGCAAGTCACCGCCGCGAACGCCAGTCCAAAAGCCGCATTTAGCCGCTATCCGGCGCTATTGATTAAATTTTAATCAATATGCATCTTGACCTTGCCGTCTTTTTATCCTGAAAAATCATCTGAAACAAAGGGCTGTCTGTAGGCAACAAAGATCGAGACTAGATACTATTTTCATCTACTGCCTATTTTTTTGACATTAACTGTCATGACCGTCGTATTTTTAACATCCGATATCAATAATATTTTTTTATTTCTCCACTTGGCACCCCATTTGCTATCCCTGAATTGCGATAATGCGATTTATTGCTTCATCGCATTCTTATTTCACCTGCTGCAATAGTTCCCCTTGTTTTATCCCTTGTCGATGTTGAGTTGTAATATGTTTAAATTTTTTAGAAAAAATAAGAATAAGAAAAAAGTTGCACCACCCTTTAGAAAGGTCGGAAATATTCCCCATTCAAGTCCTGGCCGCAACAGACCACACTACTATGAAAGGACTCCTTCCGCCCTTTCCAGAAAGACCGTCACGAGAAGACCCGTGCATCCAGGTCAAAGAAAGGTCGATAAATCCCCCATCTATGGCAAAAGGCCAAGTGTTGCGGCTGCAAGGGGTTCCGTCCTGTACATAAAGGACTATACCAATAACAACGCCAGAATCCCCAAAAAGAAGAGTTCAATTTTGATGAAAATTGTAGTCTTCATA
>JADFZC010000300.1 GCA_015232735.1 Oligoflexales bacterium
AGACGAAGGACCTGGGAATATGAGCAACAATAAAAAAAAATGGTATGCATTGAAACTCGATGAAGTAACTTCAGAACTTGGCAGTAATCCGGCAGATGGAATATCCGCAATAGAAGGCGACTTGCGACTCGCCAAAGATGGTCCCAACATCCTCCGTGAGGGTAAAAACCGCAGCCCTCTCAGGATCCTGATTGACCAGATCACGAGTACACTCGTGGTGATACTTATAATTTCCGCGATTGTCTCGCTGTTCATGGGAAAAGTAAACGACGCACTGGCGATCCTTGCCATCGTGATCCTTAATGCGATACTTGGATTTACCCAGGAGCATAGGGCCGAAAAGGCGATGGCCGCCCTCAAGAAGATGGCGACGCCGCTCGCAAAAGTGCGTCGTGACGGACGGATGCAGGAGTTGCCTGCGGATCGGCTGGTGCGTGGCGATATTGTCGCTCTCGAGGCGGGTTCAATCGTTCCCGCGGATGGCCGCCTTTTGGAGTCTGCCTCACTTAAGGTGCAGGAGGCGATTCTAACAGGAGAGTCGCAGCCGGTTGAGAAACTGGTGGCGCCGCTGGACGGCTCAGGGTCTGATGTAGCACTGGGAGATCAGCGCAACATGGTGTTCATGGGCACCGCCGTCACTTATGGCCGTGGGCTCTTCGTGGTGACCGGCACCGGAATGGAGACACAACTCGGCAAGGTGGCAAGCCTGTTGCAGGAGGTTCCTCAAAATCAGACCCCTCTTCAGCGTCGGCTGAACGGATTGGGAAAGCTTCTGGCCTTTGCGGCACTGGTCATGTTTATATTAATGATATTGCTTGGCTGGGTGATCGGCGAAGACCCGCAATTGATAATTATGACCGGCATAAGCATGGCGGTTGCGGTGGTTCCGGAGGGTTTGCCTGCGGTTGCTACGATAGCGCTTGCTCTTGGCGCTCAGAGAATGCTGGCGCGACGCGCTTTGATCCGCAAGCTTCCCGCAGTGGAAACCCTGGGATCGGTCAGCGTCATATGCTCCGACAAGACCGGAACCCTTACCGAAAACCGCATGACCGTGACAGCCTTGGACATCGCCGGTCATCATATAACCTTCGAAGAGATCACCAGCATCAGGCAGCGGTTGCAGGTACCCATGCCGCACGCCACTCCATCTGATGACGCCATGCAGCCCTCCATGCAGATACTCCTTTCGTCCGGAGCGCTTTGCAACGACGCCCAGTTGATTGAAAGCCCGGAGCAGCCGGGAACGCTCAAAGCCATTGGCGATCCGACCGAGGGCGCCCTTGTGATCAGCGCTGCCGGGGTAAATCTCAGCAAAGCAATGCTTGACAGGGCAATGCCGCGAATTGGCGAAATCCCGTTCGATTCCGACCGCAAACGCATGACCACTGTTCATGATCTGGCCGATCAGGAGAGCTATCTACGCTTTTTCCCCGGGCTTCCCACTGCCCGGAGGATCTCGGTCACAAAGGGTGCGGTGGATTCGCTGCTGCCGATCTGCAACCAGGTGTGGGACAATGGCAAGGCGGTCACGATGGAGGCTGCATGGCAGGAAAGGATCAGCAATGCTGCTGCCGGTATGGCAAAAAAGGGCATGCGTGTGCTGGGCGTAGCCCTTAAACCGCTCGCAGGAGGGGAAAATCCGGTCATAGATGAGGGGCTGGAAAGCGACACGATCTTTGTCGGCATGTTCGGAATGATCGATCCCCCGCGTGTTGAGGTAAAGGCAGCGGTCGAAACCTGCCGAAAGGCGGGTATCCGTGCTATAATGATCACAGGGGACCATCCGCTGACCGCGCGGCAGATCGCGATGGAGTTGGGGATAGCGACCAACGGCAATGTGGTCACCGGCAGTGAACTTAGTGGACTTTCGCAGTCCCGTCTCATCGAGACCGTCAGGAAAACCTCGGTGTTTGCCCGGGTCTCCCCGGAACACAAACTTAAGCTGGTTTCAGCCCTGCAGAGTTCAGGAGAGGTTGTGGCGATGACGGGCGACGGAGTCAATGACGCGCCGGCGCTAAAGGCTGCCGATATCGGTGTAGCCATGGGAATAACCGGCACCGACGTCTCCAAGGCGGCCTCCGACATGGTTCTACTCGATGATAATTTCGCGACGATTGTCGCTGCGGTTGACGAGGGGCGGACCATATATGCCAATATCCTGAAGTTTATCAAGTTCTCTCTTGCGGGCAACCTTGCCAAAGCGATCGTGGTGATTTTTGCTCCCCTTCTGGGTATGCCTCTGCCTTTCAGCCCGTTCCAGATTCTTTGGATGAATCTGATCACCGACGGCCTTTTGGGCCTTGGTATAAGCGTTGATCCTCCGGATCACGACAATATGGAAAAGCCGCCGATAGCTGCCGGCGAAGGGATCATTACCCGCAATTTCGGTCTCAACATTCTTTTTCTGGGTACGGTGATCGGTTCAATCAGCCTGATTCTGGGCTATCACGAATTCCAGAGCCGGAATAGCGCATGGCAGAGCATGGTTATGACCACCCTGGTCTTTGGACAAATACTGGAGGCTTTCATGGTGAGGAGCGCTTCACGTTCGCTCTTTTTATCTTCGCCTTTCAATAACCGTCCTCTGGTCGCAATCACCCTTTTGGTGCTGCTGATGCAGATGGCAATCATCTACCTGCGGCCTCTGCACGGGCTGTTCGGAATCTCAGAGATTCAACCGGGAGATCTGTTGCCGATCGGCGCGGCCTTGGCAGTGATACTGGCCGGCAGCGAGATTTCCAAAGCGGCGATCCGCTGGCGCCAAAGAAAGAGTGGTGTTTGGCGCTGAGACCACAGCTCATGTTCTGGTAAACTTGCGAAGATCACTCCCAGCTGATCGATTTCCTCGCCGCTTCGTCCGTGAAAACCTGCAATATGCATGCCTTTTGGCGCAATGAATTCCTTTGCTGTCCCGGTGAAACTTCCGCCCTCGACGACCTGCGATTTGCTGGTTGTGATTTTTATCGCAAATATCCTGGTTCTTTTGCCGGCGAAAATTCCGGGATCATGGCGTCCTGTCGAGACTTCAACCTTTGCTATGTATTCGTCATCGGACAGGGTTATAGTTTTCGGCGTTCCCCCGTTTTGGCCATGGCAAATGGATTTTTGGTCTCTGTAGTCCGTGCAAATGCTGTCAAGACGCCTTCCTGTCCGTATGGTGATGGATGTAACCTTTACCGGTTTGTCGGGAACAAGGACCAGCATGTCATCAAATGCATTGCCATGCGCGCCTCCGAACAGATCGGAGTGTATGAAACCAGTCGATTCCGGTTCGCTTATCTCGATGGACTCACTCCATGCCGGTCCTCTGTTCCAAGGCGAACCCGGCGGCGAACCGACGGATTTTTTTGAAAGGCCCGAACTGTTTTCTAAAACCAGCTTGCTGCCGATTTTAACTATTTTTTCAATCAAGACGCCCGGAAGATGCGGAGGATCGGTTATCTTCAAGGCATTGGCAGGAATTCCCCAACTGCCGCGATATCCGGCGAAGGGTTCGTTTTGAATCTGCTGCCACATTTTCAGGTTTTTTCCGGTTTCCCATACCGTTACATCATTTCTTCCGCCAGAAGGATCTTTATGAAGGCTGGCCCTGTCGGTCACTATATCCCCTATCTGCAGCCACTTGATTCCTGAAAGGGCATCAATATATTTGTTCTGAAATGTCACATTGGGACTGAAACCTATACCTTTTGGAAAATTGGCATGGCTGTTCAAGGCCACATGCACAACGGGATGTTCCCCGCTAAGTTCGGCGGCCTGCCTTGGAATCAGGATTCCTCCCCCATGTGAGGAGTAGAATACCTTTTTTATTTCTTCCATGTTTTCATCGAGTATGACAGCGACCCTTTCCCAGTCGCCTTCATGAACGGCAAAATTGCACAGCTCGAAGCTTCGTGTTCTCTGGCCGGCCTCGCCGATTTGAATAATATTTTTGTAATACTCGATTTTCATGCCCTGGCATCCGTTCTTAGGATAAAAGAACCAGTAGTGAATCTCTCTTCCGCCACTCACGATATTTGCAATCACGGATGGTATTTTCCCCTGCATAAATGAATCGCGGACTGCCATGTAAAAGAGATCATCCTTGCTGTCTCTTATGACCGGATAATAATCAGCAGGTTCCATGGGAAAATATGATTCCTGAGGGTGAAGCAGAAGAATGGGGG
>JADFZC010000301.1 GCA_015232735.1 Oligoflexales bacterium
TATTCCGGCAATTTCGTTCTTTTGCGGAATATCCGCCAATTTGCTGATGGTTGAAAGAGGGGGCAGGGGGTTGACAATCGTAACTCCGGCGTTAGCCACTTTTCTGTCTGGGGCGGAGATAATATTCCATCCAAATATTTTATTTGAAATAGTATTGACTGAATCAATATAGTCCACTCCGCCCCCAAGAAACAGACTCGCTTGTGAAGCGGCGATTTCATCGACAAATTTTTGAAATATCGGATTAGTGGTCGGAATGTCCTCATCGTCGCTGTTTCCTCCGGAGAGAATCCACAACTGATTGTACTCGGCAAGGGATTTCCCTGAATAAAACGGGTACCCGGATTTTATGGTTATGTGATGAAACTCCGCGGAAGTTTTTCCATTGCCGCAGGATTGATTTAAAATGTCCACGATCGTCAAATACATGTCGCCGCCATCCTCCCCGGCCCACCAGCCTGAACAGAAATCCAGAATAAGGATTTTTTGCGGATATTGACAGGATGCCGGTTCGGAGGTTTTCACTATAGTGGCGATCGGGTCTTTCCGGTTTTCGCCCGAAGCCATGTCTCTGCCGGAGCCTGAATTATCCGAATCGCACGATGCAGAAAGAAAAAATGCGCTCACAGAAATTATTTTAAAAAATTGTGAAATCGGACCTGGCATCTGTATTTCTCCGACTTATAAAAGATAAAGCCTTGAAAAACTGCCTCACTAAAAAAACAACCTTTTATTTCCATATATTTAATTAATTTATCGGATATCGATGAGCCTGATCTGAAGTGATATAAATCATAGCCAAATTAATATTTTAATTCGGCTAGATATGACACCGGGTTTTCGGTTTTTTATATGGGTTAAATGATCTATGGAACATATGTCGTAAACCTCCGATATTTACGGCATTAAATACATTATATTAAAAAATCAAGTAATAAAAAAGACTTGCGTCTTGCCTACATATTAAATCTAATACTAAACATTTCCTGATTTTGTCCGAAAAATCCTCAGTTAATTGCTATTCCAAAATGTAGAGCATGGAAATGATCAATATTTTGAAATTTCAAAGTAAATATGAAGTCATATCCCGGGCGGAAAAGAGGGATGGATTTGTCGACTTTATGAAAATAAGAAGAAGGGATGATGTTTCCCTTTCAAAAACGATGCTTCTAAGTCGTTATCCCAAATCTGCAGTAGGCGCTTCTGATGATTTCATCGACCAGCATGTAAGAAAGTCCTTGGCTTTTTCTGACAAGGGAATCCTTCCGATTCTGGATGTCATATACGAAGACCATCATATCAGCTTTATAACGGATGAACCTGAGGGGGAAAGCCTGGAAACCATACTGGCCCGTTATCCGGGCGAAGGTGATGCGAAAGAGAGTCATCCCTTCTCGTTGAGTGAAATTTTGAAAATAGGTATGGCAATTGCTGATACCATGGGATTTTTTGCAGAGCGTTCACTTTCGCTACGGAATATTACAAGCTCCCACATATATTTTTTAAAAAATAAAAATTCTTTTCGCCTTACATTCTCAGGCGTGGAAAGAATTTTTCTGAACGATTATTCGCTTGATCTGTTTGCGAAAGGCCATCTCGCCTTCCTTTCTCCTGAAAGAATAGGCTATTTTTCCCGAAATCTCGCCAATTCGTCTGAAATATACACCCTGGGGGTTATTCTCTATGAAATCCTGTACCTTCACAATCCGTTTCACGCAGGGACAAAAAATGATATCTTTTGGAACATTTTGAACAAGATACCCGATTTAAAGAAAAATGATGTTCCACAGGCTTTTCTGAACATTATATCGAAGCTGCTGCGGAAAAACCCGAAAGACCGGTATTTGAGCTTCAAAGGGGTCAGCCATGATATTCGGAAATGCATAGATTCACTGGGCAGTTCATCGGAAATTCCGGCATTCACTTTGGGAAAAAAAGATCCGTCAAGAGAGCTGAATTATGATATTCCGACAATTGGACGGGACGATATTCTTTCAGCCATGATCAAGCACCTGGATGAAACACTGCTAGGGAAAGGGACAATCAATGCGATAAATTCCTTTTCAGGGGATGGGAAAACAAGAATTGCGGGTGAGATACTCAGATCGGCTGAAAAAAAGGAAATGTCTGTTTACAGGGCCAAGTTCACGAGCTATGAAAAAAGCATTCCCATGAATGCGATAAACAGAATTTTTATCGCTTTTGAAGAGACTCTGTCAGGCGTTGATGCAAAACTTCTTGAAAATTGGAAGAAGCGGGCGTTTGACGAATTGGGCCAGTATGGAAGGCTGCTTTTTGACCGTCTTCCCTATCTAAAAAAACATTTTCCCCAATTTCCAAGACTGCCAAAGGTGGATCATGAAACCGAGGTCCGCAAAGTCCGGGAATGCATAATGAAACTTTTGACAATCCTGGATTCCGATGAAAAAGGGACCGCCATATTCCTTGACGACCTTCAATGGGCTGACGATACCAGTATTGAACTTCTCCACGAACTCGCAAAAGAATCGAATCAGAACGGACTGAAAAAAACCTACGTGCTTTGCGCATACAGGACTGAGGAGATGCCTGAAGATCATCACTTCAGCAAAATGGTTCTTCAAAATCTGCCAAAAAGGTCAAATCTTGCCATAAAGGGTTTGAGCAAGTATCATTCAGACCGGTTGATAGAAGCTCTTCTGGATGAGAAGGGAGCGGAAATCAACAAGATCTGCGATCTGTCATACAGCTTGACGCAGGGAAATCCATTTCTCATTTACACCTATCTCAACATGATCATCGAAAAGAAAATCTACAGACTTAACGATGCGGGGGATTATGTTTTCGATGCTCAGATCGCCAAAAAAGATGAAACCCATGTCAAGATAGGTGAAATCATGGAGGAGAGGCTGAAGTATCTTGAAATTCCCACACTCCGTGTGATCAAGGCCATGGCTACAGCGGGAAACGTCATACCCCGAATGGCGGTGTATAATTTTTTCAGCACTGAAGCAGATGAAGGCGATACCAGCATCCTTCAGAAAAATGAAAATATAAACGTCGATCTAGCGCTGGAGGAACTTTTTCAAAAGCATCTTGTTGTTGCGAGCGAAAACAGCCTGCATTTCATTCATGACAGGATTCGCGATGCAGCATGGAACCTTTCCAGTCCCGAAGAGAGATTTCTCCTTCACAGGAAATACGCCTCTTTTCTCATCTCAAGATCTGGGGAAATCGAGGGTCTGGAGTCAAAAATCGTGTTTGAGATCGCCTTTCACCTGCAAAGAAGCAGGCCGTGGACAGATGTCACGTCGGCAAGGAAAATTCTCTTTCATGCCGGGAAAAGGGCTGCCAGCCTTTTCTCCTACCAGAAAACGAAGGAGTATCTGGACAGTGCCTCGGTGTTTTTCCCTCAATCGGAACCTGAATTGAAAAACGCCGGCCTTTTTGCCGCATGGATTGATCTCAAGGAACTCTATGCTGATGCTCTATCAATGTCGCATCAACTGTATGAGGCCATAGCCATTTATGAAACGCTGGTCTCCATGATCACGGATGACAATATGAGAGTCGCGAAAATATGCGGCAAGATATCAAAAAATTATCTCTGGCTTTTTGATTACCCAAGATCGCTCTTCTGGGGAAAAAAGGGACTTGAAATGGTAGGGGGGGAATGGGTTCTGACTACCGGAAGGTCCATCCTTAAACTGCTTGTCTGGATGCCTGTATTTCTGGTGATGTTTGCCTGGTCCCGAGTTTTCAAAAGAAAGAGGAAGGAGATGATTAGCGAAGAGAAGGCTTTCTCGCTCAGTTTCCAGATTGATCTGATGGTTCCGTCTTTTTTCTATAAACCGATTACGGCGGTTGCAAACATGTTTAAAATTGCGGCGAAGGCCTTATCATACCCTGAAACGCCTTTTATCATGATGTCGAATGCATATTGGGGAGTTGTCTTTGCTCTCTACGGCTTCGACCGGCTTTCGGTCAAACTATATGAAAAGGCACTTAGATATTTCGAGCTGAACTATGATCCGCATGCTGTCGCCTTTCTGTATTTCACAAGGGGAAACCTTTTCCACTATACGAGAGGCAACATGGAGAAGGCCGTAAGCGACATCGAACACGCAGTCAGGATATGCGAGGAGATTGGGGACACGTTCTGGCTTTTTCTCTCCTAT
>JADFZC010000302.1 GCA_015232735.1 Oligoflexales bacterium
GGAATCCATGTACAAACGCAATCCCGATGATAATGAGACACGAATAGCCTTCCATAATTCGAATCGCCTCTACCGCCTCGTCAACCAGCTTCTCGATTTTCAAAAACTCTCCGCGGGAAAGATGGAACTTAAACGCTCCCGGATTGAAATTGTTTCCTTTCTGAGGTCGTGCCTGGAGCATTTCGGGCCTTCATGTTCATCAAAGAACGTAAGACTTGACATATCTATCGAAAATAAGGGTGATATTTTCATCAAGGGCCAAATAGATGCCCTCGAAAAGGTGGCCTTTAACATCCTCTCAAACGCCCTCAAATATTCACCCTGCGGCGGGGTGATCAAGGTAGATTTAAAGGAGACCAAAGATACTGTTGTCATCACTGTTAAAGACAACGGCCCCGGCATATCGAAGGAAAATCAGGAAAAGCTCTTCAAGATCTTCTCACAGGTCGATGATTCGACAAGAAGGGAGTATGAGGGAACGGGCCTTGGCCTTGCCCTTGTCAAGGAGCTTACAGGAGCCATGGATGGGGACGTATTTGTAGAAAGTTCAGAAGGGCAGGGGGCTCTATTCGGCATCAAATTTAAAAAGATCGAGGAAAATGAGATAGCGGGTGACCTCCCTGTTGCCAACCAGAGCGATTATCAGCCAAAAAAATGGCTTCTCGGAGGCGTCAATTTAGAAACTGATGATGAAAAGGTTGACGAAAGTAAGGAGAGACTTACGGGGGATGGCAAATTAATCATCATCATCGATGATTTAAAAGATATGAGAGACCTCATTGCCAAAACATTGGTCTCTAACGGATATCGTCATATCACGGCCAGAGATGGCGAGGAGGGTTATCAAAAGATTATCGAATTCAAGCCGGACCTTGCTGTTATAGATTGGATGATGCCGAAGATGTCGGGGCCCGAGGTTATTGAGAAGATGATGGATAATCCCAACGTAAGATCCATTCCAACCATACTTCTTACCGCAAAGAGCGACGAAGAGAGCAGGATAGCAGGAATTAAAAAAGGGGCCCACGCCTATCTCGGAAAGCCTTTTAACGAGATCGAACTTCTCACCACAATAGAAAACCTGATTCACCTGAAGGAAAGCGAGGAGAAGGTAAGGGAACTGAATAGAAATTTGACGGAAAATGTCCTGAAACGGTTTCTGCCTCACAAGCTCGTGAACGAGATTGCCTCTGGAAAAAAAGTATTGAATGACGAACCAAGGTCGATGGATATCACCATACTGTTTTGTGACCTTGTCAACTTCACAAGCAAGGCTGAAGATATCGGATCTCACCTCAGCTCTGTCATCTTAAATGAATATTTTAACAAAATGACAAAAATTATTTTCAGGCATGATGGCACCATCGATAAATTCATGGGTGACGGGATAATGGTCATCTTTGGCGCTCCGGAGATACAGTTTTCTGAAGCGCAGGTTACAAATGCCATAGGATGTGCAAAAGCCATGCAGGCGGAAATGAAGGATTTGAATGAAAGGTGGAACAAAAATCACGGTATCAGCTTCTCAATAAGGATAGGCATTCACAAGGGCGCAGGAATCGTCGGATCTTTCGGGGGAGAAGAAAGATCTGAATATACTGTCATCGGCCCTGTTGTGAATATGGCTTCCAGAATCGAACGGGCGGCAACTCCAGGGGGTATATTCTTCTCCTCAAATGTGAGGGATTGTCTTCCTTCAGGTGGATGGTCAAAAGCGGGGGTATTTAACCTTAAAGGGATAGGCAATGTGCCTCTGTTTAAAATAATCACGGATGATGCCAATAATGGAGATGAGAAGATGGCGGTCTAATCCACCCACCCACCACATAAGCGCATGCCCTCACCTGCGCAATAGGCTTGCGTTTGTCACAAAAATGCAGCAAATAAACCTTTCATAACAATATATTACATATTACTCTCATATTTTCATTAATTTGTATGATTTTTACTAGCAAATTTCATATAAACAGATGATATATATATAAATATTTCCTCAAATATCATGAAGTTAAAGCGCAATTGCACACGACTTTTTTAAATCGTTAAATCGGGACACATGACGTTACCCGTAAGACTGAACTAGCGCACTGCTTGATTTGCCAGGACAGCTGATTTCAAAACGAAACCCCGGATTTTTCCCTGATCCATTCTTTGAAGGCGGAAACACGCGTATAGACGCCAGGCCTGCCGTTTGCCCCGCAGCCGTCACCCCAACTGACAACGCCAAGCAGCCTGGGCGGCTCTTCGGTCGTGACAAGCGGACCGCCTGAATCCCCGTTGCATGAATCTTTGCCGTTTCCCTCTTTATTGCCGGCACAGATCACCCTGCTATCAAGCGACTTTGCGAACTGATGGCTCTTATTCATTTCTTTGCACTCATCAAGATTCACGGTAGTGATAGTGATTTCCCGGAGTGTCTGTGCGAGATTGGGATGATTCCTTTGGATGATGGGAAAATCCGGCGCAATTCAAAGCTTGAATTTTTCAATGAATCGCGCCAAAAGCGGATCGGCCAGATGAATATACCACCTCTGATCTTCATCATCGGGGACACATGACGTTACCCGTAAGATTGAATTATGATAGGAGACGTTTTGTTCAAGGCAGATCACTCAACCTTGACAAGCTCGACCTCGAAGATGAGAGTTGCGCCAGGCGGAATCGAACCGGGACTTCCCGCAGCACCATATCCCAGTTGTGGCGGAATCGTCAGCTTGCGGCACTCTCCGACGCGCATTCCCTCGATACCGATCTCCCAACCCTTGATGACTTTGCCTGTGCCGAGCTTAAATGATATCGGTCTTCCTCTTTTTCGGGATGAGTCGAATACGCCCCCATTCTTGAGCATGCCCATATAATGAACATGTACGGTTTTTCCATTCTTCGCTTCAGCTCCCTTCCCCGGACTCAGAACAACGATATCGACCCCCTTCTTTTCAAATGATGTGTTTGATTTTCCCTGTTCTGGCGGCTTGGAGCGCTTGAACATCAAAACTGCCACGATGATTGCGACTGCCGCAATAGAGACCCCGATTATTCCGATAAGCATCATATCCATTGACTCATCTCCCATATCTTCAGACTTCCTGACTTTGAAACCATGAATCCATTATACACTCAGGTGACATCGCCCCAAACCAGGGAACATAAATTTTTCAACAGTTATGGATAAAAACAGTCCGGTTCGAGCCCGCAATCGATTCACTGTTGACAAGATCGAGAAGGATTATTTAATACACCTGGATCACAAATCTTGTTATTATGGGAGATATATGAAGGCAGTTTCAAATGGCGCATTGTCACCAGTGAGGAACACCTGGTTTTCTGAGAGCCGCATAAGCACCCAAGCCTCAAATAATCACCTGAAAGGGAGCGGCGGCATAATGGGCCTTCTTCCTGCCGCTACGAGTCCGCAACCAAAAGTTCCAAAAGCCGATCAGACAGCAAACCCGACGACGGACCTCCGGGGCATCTATCGTCTTGTCCCCCAATACCAAGGAGATGCTATGGAATTTGCCACCTTTCTCAAGGGGGCGATCGCCGATCAGCTCCAGGCCTTGCCACTGTCTGGCCCCTTTCAGCAGATCTGTCGGCTCACCGGCGTGGATCAACTCATCAACAGGTTCAGCGATCGCTATGTCGATTTGAACCGGATAATGAGCCTTGCGGTGCTGAATCTTCGCTGGGTCGATAAAATCAAGAACTCATTTCTGCGGCTGATAGCCGGCCATCTGCCGACACAGCGGAGCCGGATCCTGCCGCGGCACTTCAACCTGGCTTCGATCGATAAAATCAAACCACCTGCGGTGAAGGATCGGCCTGATCCGATCTCCCCACATGTCGCGATCGGCTGGCCTGCCAACCCCGATCAATCAAACGAGGTGCGCCGCAACAACCTCGTGATGTGCGAGATAATCGAACGCCTTGCCGAAAACAGCGAAGAAAGCCGGCCGGAGCGCGGTTTTACCATGACCTATAACGGCAAATTCTATTGTCAACTTGCGGACTTTTTGACGGCTCTTGAGAATAATCATCATGAGATAACCTGCGATGTACGCCATGTCGCGGTCAATTTCCTCGGTCTTTGGGGCACCTTAGAGGATGGTAAAATGCGCCCGGTCGCAGCGCCGGTCATGATCCGGACCGGTTTTAAAA
>JADFZC010000303.1 GCA_015232735.1 Oligoflexales bacterium
ATTCAGGTATCCGGGAATCTGGCTCATACTGCGCCCGGTTTCCCAAATACCTGAATCCTGCCTGCTTACGGATTTCTGATCTCAGATCTGTCTTTTGCACAAATCGGATTTGATTGGATATATTGTTGATTCACTGTTATCCCGAATTGTTTATCTGGAATATTATAGGCAGACTCATTTTAATTGGATTAATAGTTGTTGATTTACATGATAAACAACAACACAGGTGTTGAATATGTACAAAAGATACATTGATATTAAAGGTTTAACAGATTTGAAGTCGTTTTTCCTGTTTGGTGCCAGCGCCACCGGCAAAACAACTCTTATCGAATCCGTATTCGACGACGCTTATTTTTTTGACCTTCTTGAGGCCGAAACCTATGCTTCACTCCTGAAAAACCTTCTCTTATTGATGAGATGGTGACCGATCCTTCCCGTATCGTGGTAATCGATGAGATTCAAAAGCTGCCGGCTTTGCTTGATGAGGTCCATCGCTTGATCAAAAACGCAAACTTAAGTTTCTTTTGACAGGATCAAGTGCCAGAAAATTGAAGCGTGGTGCTGCCAATCTACTAGCTGGAAGAGCCTGACAGGCGCATCTTTTTCCTTTGACATCACATGAAATTACCGATTTCAATCTTATACGTTACCTGAATCAAGGCGGACTTCCTGATGCCTATTTGAGTGATCACCCCAGGGAGAAGTTGGCAACTCAGAGCCTATCTTTCCTATACCCGCAATGAGTCGCGTATGTGCTACTGACGCTCAACGTCACAATTCGAGGTTGATGTCGTTATCGATAGCGGAGCATGTGCCATTGAGATCAAATCGACAAAACTGGTTAATGACAAACATTTAAAGGGTCTTCGCGCATTGAAGGAAGAAGGGATTTTCCGGCGTCACATAGTTGTGTCGTTAGACAGGCATTTCCGAAAAACGGGCGATGACATCGAAATCATGCCTTGGGAAAAATTTCTGGGTAACCTATGGAGAGGCGATATTCTCTGAACCTTGAGTCAAGATGATAGAGGATAAGGGCTGCTGTCTTTTTTGTGTACCTTGTGAGTAACAGTCAGGCCCTGGGGGGATTAAAAAGTAATATTTTCGTTAACTTTCATGATATCAATCAAATAGCATGAAATATCCTTTCACGGTTTAAACCCTCAGTCAAATGATCCAACATCAAAAATCTCATTTACTTGCATGTAAAAACCTGAGAAAAGTACCAGCGCAAAAAATGCACAATTCAGCTGGAGCCCAGGGGTGGAGTTCGACCAGATAAAATTTCATATCGATCAATCAGCCACAATCCGTTTGCTGCGCAGCGATCACAGCGCCCTGATGCTTGGTTTTTTCAAGTATGCCTTTAAAAAATCCGGCAGACTTCAGATTTCCATGTCCGAACTGGTGACCCTGCTTGAGGGATATATCGAACATCTTCCAGACGAGGAAAGAAGAAATATCATAGGTTCAGGCGAGCACTATATAAATCAATAGTGCAGTGACAAGCACAGGTTCCTGCGCAGTTGAGTATTCCGATGAAAATGAAGGATAGTTCCGGTAGGAAAATGAAGACAGATTCCGGTGAAAATGAAGGAGCACCTCACTGCACAGTCGGAGCGTCAGCGACGGATTATTAACCTAATAAAAATTTTTTTTCATTAAAAAAGTCGTAGGAGCTGTGGGCTATGTGGGAAATCTGAACGGATCTTATGGGAATTATGGAGGATACGGTCCATGATAGCATCAGCAATCATTGGATCTCAAATCACGCCTGGCCAGTCCTCTATGGGGATTTGGGAGGTAATAATTGTTGACCTTGATCCATAGCGATCTTCGATAATTTCAAGAAAATCTCTGCGTTCTGTCTCTGATAGAGGCTGGCCCCAATCATCAAAGATAACGACATCTGTCTTTGCAAACTGAGAAAGCACCTTGTAGTAGCGACCTTCCACGCGTGCAATGGATAAATCTGACAAGAGCCTTGAAACACGAATAAAAAGAGCAGAAAACCCTTCCATACATGCACGCTGGATAAGTGCGCTGGCAATATATCCCTTTCCAACGCCTGTCGGGCCTGTCAGGACCAAATTCTGATGATGTCTTATCCAGTCACAGCCGGCAAGCGACATGATCGTTTTGCGATCAAGTCCCCGTGAAGCTTTGAAATCAATATCCTCAACAATTGCAAACTTATCTTTTAATTTTGCCGACTTTAAACGAGACTGCGTTCTCTTGTTATTTTTATCAGTCTCTTCCCTATCGATGAGAAGTCCCAGCCGATCCTCAAAGCTCATCTCCGTAATATCAGGCATCTTCATCTGCTCCTCGAAAGCCTGAAGCATTCCCCATAGCTTAAGTTTCCTCAATTTTTCAAGTGTTTCGTTTGCCATCATAAAATCTCCTTTTTCTAAATATGTTAAATATAATAGCTACCACCCCTGATATTGGTGTGCATGACAGGAAGGTTTGTTTTTGTTATTTGGATTTCTTTTTTGTTTTTTAGAATCGCTTTAATTGTCTGATAACTGAACTGTTTATACTGGCAGGCCAATTGGCATGCGCCCTCAAGGCGATCTTTTCCGAATTGAAAACCCAGGCGAAAAATCCCAAGACATCGACTATAACTCTGTTCAACATGTTCGTATGAAGCGATAAGGCCCTTAATAAATTCCGCCGTTGCTGGCCCAATGCTTTCAGCCCACCTGACAAAGCGATCCGGATTCCATTCCAGGTATTTTTGATGAGACTTTGGCCTGTGCTCTTTAATAGTTGAAAAGCCCCATTTGACGAAGCTTCTCATATGACTTGCAATGCGCTGATTTTTATAAATAATCTCTACAGTGCTACTTGTGAGACGGACAATGACCTCTTTGCCTGCTAACTGGAAAGGGACGCTATAGTGATGGCTGTCGATAGCCACATGATAGTCGACACCAACCCTTGCTTTTCTAATTATTGCATATTCATAGGCAGATGCTGGCAGGGGTTTTAAGGCAGGTTTATCAATTTTTTCAAAAAGGCTCTTCCGGCTTTCTTCCTTCTTTTTTTGAAATGGCCTTGAATTTAACTTTATCAGGAGTTCTCTGATTTTGATGTTCAGATCATGAAGGTTATAAAATTTTTGATTTCTGAGGACCGCCAATATCCAGCGCGTGGTAAGGCATACACCAATTTCAGCACATGCCTTATCACGCGGCTTTTTGACTCTGGCAGGCATCACTCCAAAGTCATAATGATCTGCAAGATCTGAATATGTTGGATTGATGTCCGGATCATAACGACAGGCCTTTTTAACCCCTGACTTTAAATTGTCAGGAACCACCAACCTTGTAACACCACCAAAAAATTCAAAAGCCTTCACATGGCATTGGATCCAAGATGATAGATCCTGGGATGGTACGGCGATGGCATAGGAATATTGACTGGCACCAAGCACAGCAACAAATATCTGAGCTTGAAAAAGGACGGTTTCCGTCCCTTCCATATATATGGGAATTGTTTTCCCTGCAAAATCAACAAATGTCCTGTCCCCTGCCAGGTGTGTTGCACGAAATATGAGATGTTGAGTTTTAAGCCACTGACTATATTTATCACAGAACTGGCTGTACTGAACTCCATCGGGATTATCCTCTTTAAATTCTTCCCAAAGAAGTCTCTTGGTAACTCCTTTTTTCTTAAGCTCGTGGAAAACGTAGGCCCAATCGGGCAGGGATTTGTCGCATTTGCCTATTTTCTTTCCAGGAAAAAGCTGTATTTCCAGTTCATTGTCGTCCAAGTTCTCCGGAAGAGGCCATTTCAGTCCCGCTTTATCGGCTTTTTCCAGGTAATTTGAAACTGATCCGACAGATATCCCACAGCTTTTGCCGATCGCCTCGTAGGGCATTTCAAGTAAAAAACGCATACGTAAAATTTCTCTTATTTTTCTCATAGATAACCTGCAGTTTGGCATACTCCCTCCCATGACCTTGGCCCCCCATGGGCTCATTGAGTCTTAAGGAAGAGAAAATCGTTCCATGCAAAAAGTAATGTTTGCCTATTACTCAAAATCTGCAGTTTTTTTGGTGGGATTTGTCCTTCAATTTGGGCCGGAATCGTCCTTCAATTTGGGCCGGAATCGTCCTTCAATTTGGGCCGGAATCGTCCTTCAA
>JADFZC010000304.1 GCA_015232735.1 Oligoflexales bacterium
CAGATATGATCTTGGAAGCAGGAGCGGACTTTCAATCGTCTTTTTCATGAGTCCTGTTAAGCATTTTCTTTATCATGTTCTGGGAATATCCATTTTCGCCCTGATAACGGCCGCTGCTTTTCTCTTCACCTATTTTATTGGAAGGGAAAAAGAGCCAAAGCAGGAGGAGACAGAGGAGAAATCGGTCACAAGGAAGGCTTCGTAAAAAAAATGCAGACAGCAAAGAAATGTTTGACAAATCGATGGATCTGTTTAAGAAAACTACCTCAGTCAGGCCAGATGTTTCACAGTATTTATATTTTGAAATAGAGGAGGAATCCGATTTGTTGAATGAAGCATTGATAAATCCCAAATCAATCCTGGTGGTCGGCGGTTCAAATGACAAACAGAAACCCGGGGGAGCCGTCCTTGCAAACATTCTGGCAGGGTCGTACAAGGGTGGACTTTATGCCTTGAATCCCAAAGAACAAATTGTACAGGGCGTTCCGTGCATAAAGCCAAATGATGAATTTCCAAGGATCGATCTGGCCATCATTGCCGTTTCCAGCCAGTATGTTAGGGAAAACGTGGAATTTCTCGTATCAAAAGGAGTGAGGGCGTTCATTATCCTTTCGGCGGGCTTCAGTGAAATGGGCGATGAAGGCCGGCGTGCGGAAAAGGAAATTACGAATATAATAACCAGAAACGGCGGCAGTCTAATAGGTCCAAACTGCATAGGGGTAATGACCCATCATTACAACGGAGTTTTTGCAGGGCCTATCCCCAGACTGGACCCGAGAGGGTGCGATTTCGCCTCCGGCAGTGGTGCAACCGCTGTATTTGTCGAGGAAGCGGGGATCATGCTCGGAATTCCCTTCGCTTCCATCTTTTCCGTTGGAAACAGCGCCCAGATAGGGGTTGAAGAAATTATCCAATACTGGGATGAGAACTTCGATCCGGATACAAGCTCAAGGGTTAAGCTCCTTTACATGGAAAACATAAAAAAGCCCCAAATGCTTTTGAAACATGCAAGCTCGCTTGTGAGAAAGGGGTGTAAAATAGCCGCTATCAAGGCCGGGAACACCGACGCCGGCAGCAGGGCCGCATCATCGCATACAGGCGCCCTGGCCAGTTCCGATTCCGCTGTCATGGCGCTTTTCGAAAAGGCGGGCATAATCAGATGCGATGGCCGGAACGATCTCATACTGACTGCCTCCATTCTTCTTCACCCGCCCATGAACGGCAACAATATGGCGGTTATTACACACGCCGGGGGGCCGGGAGTCATGCTTACCGACGCGCTCTCAAACTCAGGTATAAACGTTCCGCGAATCGAGGGCGACGAGGCAAAGGCTCTTCTGGGCGATCTTTTTCCCGGTTCATCAGTGGCAAATCCGATAGATTTCCTGGCGACAGGCACCCATGAACAAGCTGCCAGAATTATTGATTTCATTGAGAACAAAGCAGAAGGTATCAATGGAATGGCATTTATTTTCGGCAACCCTGGACTGTTCGATGTAAGCCCCACCTACAAGGTTTTGCACGAAAAGATGAACACATGCAAAAAACCCATTTTTCCAATTCTCCCCTCAATAACGACAGCCAGCGATGCAATTGAGTATTTCAAGTCGCTCAAGCACTGGTATTTCCCCGACGAGGTTTCCTTCGGCAAGGCGCTTGGGAAGGTGCTGGCCGTGAGACGGCCGTATGACGGATCGTCCGCCCAGGTCAAGGTCGATGTCGCCTCCATAAGAAAAGTCATCGATGACAACTGCTCAGGATACCTTTCACCGAGGGATGTGCAGAAGCTGCTCGACGCCGCCTCAATTCCACGCGTTCTCGAATTTGTCTGCGACAGGATAGATGATCTTGCCGAACTGACAGAAAAAACAGGATTTCCCGTCGTCATGAAAGTTGTTGGCCCCGTTCACAAAACCGATATCGGCGGAGTTGTCATCGGTGTCGACAGCATTGAAAAGGCAAGATCCGAGTTTGCCAGAATGATGGCTCTTGCCGATGCAAGGGGAGTTCTGATCCAGCCCATGATAAAAGGCCTGGAGATCTTTGTGGGAGCCAAGCGGGAAGAACAGTTCGGACATATGGTGGTTTGCGGTCTTGGAGGCATTTTTATTGAAGTTTTCAAGGATACCCGGATCGGTTTGACCCCTGTTTCAAAAGATGAGGCTTCCCTCATGATTAAAAACCTCAAATCATACCCCCTGATAAAGGGAATACGGGGCAGAGACGGGATAAGTGAAGAGCTCTTTGCCGAAATAATCACTAAGGTATCCGCCCTTGTCATGGCTGCTCCGGAGATAATCGAAATGGATATAAATCCCTTCATGGGCATAGGGGACTCAATACGGGCGGTGGATGCAAGGATAAGAATTGAAAAGGAAAAAATCCCTGTTTTTTCCTGATTTTATAATTCCTGCGGGCATCGTCCGGATCCAACCTTCGAGATCTTAAAAGCCTCCTATAAATATTTAACAGTATTATCCGATAAATAGTCGCTGGCGATGTATCCTGGCAAGCAAAGAAAAGCATAGGATCTGGGTGTAACATAGAAGAATAATCTCGATGAATTTGACCGCACTTAAAAATTTGTTTTCAATACTCCTGACATTAGCAGGGGTTGTCTCCATTTCTCTTATGGGGAAAAATCCAAAAGGCGTACTTCAATCGGTGGAAAGACTGAACACCGGGCAGAGCGGCATCGACATCGAATCAATCATTAAAACCAAGACTCTGACATGGGAGTTTTACTTTCCAAGGGAAGATTACCTCAGAACCCTGATTTTTGACAAGAACACCCTGGACTTGTATCGCATCAAGCTTGAAAATGCATCGCCGTTGGACAAAGATCTCCTGCTTGAGCTGAACTTTCCCCATTTGATGGAAGTCGACTTCTACCTGGAAGATCAGGGAAAAATTTTGACACATCTGAAGAGCGGACATACCAAAACCCAAAATTTCCTAGGCAATGTATCCCTGAATCCATTCATCACTTTTCCTTTCAGGATAGAAGCCAAAAGAGATGTACTGATATATGTCAGAATCAAAAACGATGCGGGGATAAGCAGGACACCGTTTTCCGTCCATGACGCGGGAGATTATCCCTCTCTTGTTAAAAAACGGTTTTTGGTATTCGGGATGTTCATGGGCGGGCTTCTATTCATTGCCCTTTATAACCTCTTTCTTTTTGTTTCATTGAAAGAAAGCTCTTTTCTGTTCCATACGCTTCACCTGGTATTTGCATTATATTTTTTCTACATTTACAACGGAATGGGTTACCTTTATCCCTTTGCGGACAAATTTCATCTTGCGATGGATAATCTGTCATATTCCTTTCTCGTCCTGCATTTCTGGGGAGCCATTTTCATAAGCAGATTCCTGAATCTCAAGGAACTGAACAAGTTATCCTACCTGCTTTACAGAATAAGCCTTGCAATTCTGCTTACAGCATCCGTCGTTATATATTTTTTGCCAACAAACCTTTCGATCGCGATATCTTTCCTCTCAGGGCTCCCTGGATATTTGATTTTCATGGTTTCCTCGATGATACTTATGAAAACCAGATTCATCACCTGTTTCTATGTCGCATGGACCGGAGTTATTTCCGCCAATTTTATTCTGATATTAAACAAGCTGGGGGTTTTTCCATCCAATGTCATATCCGACAATATCAGCCATATCGGAATCCTGTGGGAGGCGATCTGGTTTTCAATGGCGCTGGGGGACCGCATAAAAAGAATGCAGGAGGAAAAAACAAAAATCAGACAGGCGCTTTCAAACGGCATAAACAGATCGAAACTGAACGAGGTCTTCGGGCAGGTATACAGAATGAATCAGGACCTGCTTAAGCGGGAAGTATGCATTGTTTTTCTTGACATCAGCAATTTTTCGGCGATATCCAAAAAGCTTGGATCGTACAAATCCTTCCTCTCCCTGTCTCACCTCTTAAGCGTTATAAACCAGATCATCATAAAATATTACGGAATAGTCGACAGATCTCTTGGTGACGGGGTTCTGGCAGTTTTCGGTGCGGAAGGTGACTTCAATAATGAAAAAAGTTACGTAGACAGGGCATTCATGGCCGCCGTGGACAAGCGGCTCACGATGAAGCAGGCATGCGGTT
>JADFZC010000305.1 GCA_015232735.1 Oligoflexales bacterium
GCACCCCCGCCTCCGGGTTTTCAGACAGCCTCTAAAATCCATATTTTATTAAAACAGGTTTACTATACAAAAAAAAATGACATTTGTTCAACTTTGAAGATGGCCTTAAGGCTTACTTGTTGCCGCTGAGGGGATTTTTGTTGAGCGACGGTTCCTTTTTGTTTAAGTATTTCGTAATAAATTTGTCTGGTCAGGCTCTCATCGAGGTTTCCATCATGCCAATGGTTTCAGTTGTAATCACAACAAAAAATGAACAAAGGAATATGGAGAACTGTCTTAAAAGCATAATGGAGCAGACTTTTAAGGATTTTGAAATAATTGTTGTAGACAATGGCTCCCAGGACAGGACCAGGGAAATCGCACTCATGTTTACCGACAAAGTTTACGAAAGGGGCCCTGAAAGGAGTGAACAGAGGAATTTTGGAATTAGTAAGGGGTCGGGCAGGTACGTGATTTATCTTGATGCTGACATGATCCTGTCTCCGCAGGTTATTGAGGAGTGCGTATGGACAGCTGAGAACAATCAAGATATTTCCGGTATTTATATTCCTGAAACAGTAATTGGAGATGGCTTTTGGATCTCTGTAAGAAGGTTTGAACGAAGTTTTTATGATGGCACGGTCATCGATGCGGTAAGATTTGTTCCAAGAAAGCTGTTTGATGAGGTGGGCGGCTTCGACACTTCAATGTGCAGCGGGGAGGATTGGGATTTCAATAAAAAAATCAAAATGAAAGGGAAGGTGGCTGTCATAAGCGCCTGTCTTTATCATAACGAATGGAATTTCAATTTGAAAAGATATCTGGACAAGAAGAGTTACTATGGGGCTGAACTTTGCCATTATGTTGAAAAATGGGGAAGGGATGACCCTGACGTAAAAAAGCAGCTTGGATTTTTTTATCGTTATCTGGGTGTTTTTGTTGAAAATGGAAAGTTTCTGAAACTTCTGTCCCACCCGATTCTAGCTCTTGGTATGTATTATTTGAGGTTCAGGGTTGGACTCGGTTACATTATGGCAGGCAAAAAATGGACAGACCCTTAAAAAAGAGTCGGCTGCTGATTTGTGTATAGAGGCTTTACCAGCGGCGCCGCATTTTTCAAATCCCTGACGTACTGCCTGGCATAAGGTCCAAATAGATAGAGTTCTTTCGGTTCGACATGGGATATTACCTCGCGCATGTCTTTTACGTTGCTTGTGGAACTCAGGTAGAATCTGTCATCCACTTCGCGGAACGCATCTTCAGGGTTCAAAAGGTCATCCATGGAGTTTTCAACGTATAGAATCGGGCCGTCCGGCAGGGGCTTTCTTATATTGTTGTTTTCCTTCATGGGAAGCAGGGCGACGCGGTTTTTGAATCTTTTTCTCGAAAAAACCGAGTAGGAGCCGAGATGTGAGTTATATGTCTCATAAACGCGGTTTATCCTGTGTATTGTGGTGTGAACAGCAAGGGGTATATTGTTGTCGCATAGAAGCTTCGTTATTTCCTGCGCGCTGCCGTTTTTGCATTGGACAATCGGGAAAATGCCGTTTTTCATATATCTGTCAATTACTGCTAAAAGGCGCTCTTTTTCCTTTTTTCTGCTTGGAAGCTGGTTTTTGGGATATGGATACTTGGCTGACATGATAAGGATATCCGCTTTTTTAAGCTGCATCTGACGCACGGTCGGAATCTTGTGAATCTGGATTTCAGGCGCATAAAGTACGCTTTTGCTGTTTATTTCAAGATGTAAAAGAGCTCCACCGAGGATGCTGCCGCTGGGCAGAAGCTCCATTTTGAGTTTTCCTATTGAAAAAGGTCGATTGTACTGGCAAATCAATGCGTTCGGTTTTTTGTTGTTGGCTTCAAGGAGCCGTATTGTCTCCTCAGTCGCAATAACCTGCGGACCTTCCGTGTTTGCCTGCGAGGTGGCTGAAGAGAGAAAAGACAGGCCGTTGCTTCTATGGGAATCAAGCCAGAGGATTGAGCCTTCGAAATGCAGGCCATCGTCCGTTGATTTGATCAACACATCCTTTAAATCTTCATTGGTTTCGCTCATGGCTTTCAGACAGCCTCTAAATTTTTTGATTCTCTTTTACAAAATCAATTTTTCATCCATGTCAGAAACTTGGTTTAAAAAATTAAATAAATAAACCAATAAATTATCTTCTTATAATGTAATGAGTTTTAACTTGAAATGAAACATTATGCAAGATGTAATTAAATCTTTTCCAACATAAATTTTGATGAAGTTTAAAAAAAGGTTAACCGGTAATGGAGAGATTTTTTTCATGTTCTGAATATTTTATTGTGTATGTCATTCTAATATAAAAATCAGCAAAGGTGGTTATACCTTCCACTGAATCGTTATTGAGCATTTTATAAAGGATAACGTAATCCTCGTATTTCTTTTTTAATTTGTTGAAGACTTCACGCGTTGAGTCGTACATAAATTACTCCTACCCAAACTCATAATATGTTTATCGGTAATATCATTTAAAAATTTATAAAAATTTTGAAAAGAATATAACTTTTTAATAATGTTCGGATTTTATTAATGTCTGCAAATAAGTGGCCTCCCGGGATTTTCAGGTCTTGTCGAATTAATTTTGCCAGGATCATATTTTGGTCCGCAATATTATGGAACAGGTCAGATTATTCCATTATTATCTGTCGAAAGACTGTTCGAGTATTTCCAGCATAACGAGGATTCTGTGGAGAATATCAATCTATTGCTAGGTCTGTTGGCACTTATGGGAACCATCCTGTTATTCCTTTCACTGTATCTGATGTGGAGGATTCGTAAAAATACGCTGATATTCGAGGAAAATTACAAAAAGCTGCTCATCAGACTGGACACGATTTCTGTAAGGGCGAATCAGATGGCTCCCCTTGTGGAACACATCGAGGACAGGAAGGCTCTTGATGGCTATGAAAGTTGTCTGCGGCTGATAGAAAAGTTCCTTGAGACCCTCCAGAAGGCTAAGATTCGCACGGGGGACACAATATCGCTTGCGTCCGCTTTCCATATAGCAAGGGAGTGTGATAAGAGGATTGAGAAGACTTACAGGATCTTTCGAAGGATAATCAGTCAGAAGAAGAAGGAGATAAAGGACAGATTCAAGGATGATGTAAACTTCGATGATAAGGTCAGGGGGTGTTATTTTTGTTCAAGGCCTTATGATAAAAACACCTTTAAAATGGTGAAGACGAGCGTGTCGGGAGTTGTGGTAACAGTCCTGGGCTGCAGGGTCTGTTGCCAGGAACTCAAGGAAAATAAAAAGATCAAGGTTTTGTATTTTAATGTGAATAATCAGAGTGTACATTGGTCAAGGTGCAAGGATTTTCAGACAGCTGAGAAGTACTGGAATTTGAATGAAAGCAGCGGGACCTACAGGGAAGCCAGACTTGAGGTCGTTTACAAGCGTCCCAATGAAAGCGATGAAAAATAGTGTTGATCAAAACTAAATAAATGGGAGTTTTTGTATGTTGAGGGGAAGATTTTTTATTCCTGCCATATTTCTGCTCACCCTTGATATTGGGTGCGTGCCAAAATATCTTGAGAAGTATAATAAGAATGAATCTTCGTTAACTCCGTCATCATCTTCACAAGCTGAAGCGGGGGTGAAGAGGGACCAGTCCCAGAGAAAGACAATTTATATGATCGATAAACAGACTTTCAGGTTTCGTCTGGGGTCGCAGCAGGTCTGGGATTCAGCGATATCTGTTTTGATGGCTAATTACAATATTAATATTATTGACAGAAGTTCCGGAGTGATCACGACTGAATGGGATACCTTCTACAATGGGGACCAGGTTTTCAGGAACAAGATATCCCTTTATGTGAAAAAGCAGAATTGGGACATGGTCGATGTAATTATCCACAATAATGTGGAGACGCTTCAATCAAGTCACGAATCCGCGCCCACATGGATGCCTGCCGAAAACGACCAGAAAGAGGTGGGAAGGATAATTCAGAATATGGCGGCTTACCTGAATGAGCCGGTGCCGGCCATGCCAAGTGAGATGCTGGCAAAAGGTGCAGGCGAGGGCTTGAAACAGGCAAACTAGCTAGACCCTAGCCGAAAAGGTCTGAATCAAGGCGCGAGGAGGAGGGTGACCGGAGTTTACATGCTG
>JADFZC010000306.1 GCA_015232735.1 Oligoflexales bacterium
CATATCGTCCGCGCTTCCGCCCTTCTTCAGATAGGGGCAAAACTGCTGATATTTCTGGATAAAATCCCTGATATCATCATTCCACCTGACAGTCCGGCTGTCAAGAACCCCAGTTTCCATCCAGGCGTCAAATATTTTTCTGGTATCGCCATCGACAAAGGCCCTGGATATTTTCAGATAGTTCGCAGTTGCATTCTCGGACATCAAATGGCAGCATCCCAAATCAAAAAAAGCCACCTTGTTGTCGCCTGTAAAAATGAAATTTCCAGGATGGGGATCAAGCTGTATAAGGTTGAGTCTGAATCTCAAAATACAGTCAAACTGCATGATCGTCAAAAATGCCCTTCGTTTCTGCTGTTCATCCGCCCTGGAAGCAAATTGATATATATTTGAACCCGAAATGAACTGGGTTACCAGAACCCTTTTCGTGCATAGTTCCTGATGGACCTTTGGTATCAGGATGCTGTCAAATCCGGCGCACTTGTCGGATAACCTTTGGAGAATATCAGCCTCGTTGAGAAAATCCGACTCCATCATGAAGGAATTCATCAGCCCCCTGTAAAAGCCTTTGCTATCGGTATGCTCAAAGAGCCACTTTGCGGCGCTCTGCGCCCTTCTGATCATGAACGCATCCTGTTCAATGAGCTTCTCATAGCCTGGCAGCTGAATTTTTACGGCGACTATCTCGCCATTGTGAAGCCTTGCCCTGTAAACCTGCGAGACGCTGCCTATGCCGATTGGAACATTGCAAAACTCCAAAAAGGCGTCCTTGACGCTTCGGCCCGTCTCTTTTTCAAATATGTTTATGAACATCCTGCTGTCTATCGCCTTTTTTGTCCACAGTATCTGTTTCATGTTTTCCTGCGCCTTAGGCGGAAACGATCGCATATTGAAGAAAAAAAGCGCAAATTTCTGCAGAGGTCCCTTGAGTTCCCCGCTTGAATGCTGTACGAAAAGTTCAGACAGCTTTAAAAAAAATTCGTCACTGTGCATGATACGATCGCCTGAATGAAAAAGGTCCCTCCCCTTTCTCTTCAAATACATTCCAAATATCTTCATCACCATCTCGGCGATCAGCATTGTTCTTCTGAGACTGCCCATCATGTTTCTTTCCCTGGAGGTCACTCTCGCCGTATATCCCGTAAGGCTCAGCTTGTCCTGAATGTCGGAAAGAAGGGAATAGAGGTGGCAGCATCTGCCCTGGCTCAGAAATAACGACGTATGGATAAACTCATTGATCGTGAGAGTGGCAAACCTGTGATGCTTGACCCTGAAAAGCCATCTTGTGACCGCAGCAAGAAACAGCACCCTGCCGTCGCTCATATCCGTCCTGCCGGTCTCATGAACATATTCCCCGATCTTTTTCAATTTGGCCGACATGGCATAATCTTCCCTGATAAGCCCATCAACAAACTGGCAGTATTTCTGAAGGGAGGAAACCATGGTTCCTGCGCTGCCCCTTGAATAAACCTGCCTTTTTAATGCTGAAAACGATGGCAGTCTGTCAATATCGTTTTTGTGCCTGCTGGCATGGCACCACAGCCATGCCTTGAAAGAATAATCCTCCTGCGATTTCAAGCCTGAATCCTTGAGTGCTTTTAAAAGAGGAGCCGAGTCGTCATTTTTTTCAGCCTCGATGAACGCCATTTCCCAGTCAATTACGCATTTCATCCGGCCTTTAGGGGAAAACTTGCTTTTAAGCAGCGAAAGGCTCTGCGAGGCATTCTGGATATCCCCGAGCATCCTTAGGCACCTTATGGTTCCAATTCTGGCTGCCAGGATGTCATCGTCACCCTTTTCATATGATTCCGCCTGGAGATAGGCCTCAAGCGCATCACCCGTATATCCCAGAAGATAGCTGCTCTCAGCCTGCATCAACATGCCATGAAACGACCTGTCCGTCTCACTGTCCTCTGTCTCGCTGTCATTTGAGCGAACCATCACTTCGCCAAGATGGTAGTTCCATAGCGAGAGCCAGTTTTCCTCCTTGTTCCTGAAAAACAGGCTTTTTGCCTGATAGATCTTCCCATATAGAAAACTTATGCGGGATGTCCCAGGTTTGATTCCCAGACTGAGAATCGTGTATTCGGCTATTTTCGTGAGTTCATCGAGAAGTTTTTCATTGAGTATGTTTTTGTCATGGCAATTCGAGATAAACCAGACAATGTGGAAAAAACGGGTTGCAGCCTCCTTTTCACCCTTGAGACCGGATTTAGCGGAGTCGATGCAAAACTGAAAAACCTTCTCCGCTCCCTGGGTTTCAGCCATTTCAGAAAGATTCTGGTAAACCTGATTTTCAAGCTCCGTCAGAGACTCGCTTGTAAGGCGCATACCTCCCCCGCCACAGACTTCACTGTCTGCTATCTATAGCAACCTCGCCGATATTGGTCTCTTCCGCGTTTGAGACCGTAACACTGCCCTTGATATCATAAGCCTTGCCGTCGTTCGTGAAATATCTGAGAGAATAATCGCCGGCATCGAGGAATCTGAACGAGAATGTTCCATCCTTGTCAACAGGGGTGATAAGCATGCAGTCGCCAAGTGAAGCACCCTTGACGCCCTGGTCCTGAATGGGGGAGCGTTTCTCCGATCCGCGCACCCTGGCCTTTACGCACATATTGTCAGGCGGCATATCCTGATTCTGCATAAAATAGCCATGATCGTCGGATTCGTTCTTTTGCCTGGAGGAATTTTCACTGTTAAGGAGCTTCATCCTGCCTCCCGCATCCGTTCCCCCCTGAACCGCACTTGTGCCTGAGGATTTTGACAAACTTGCACCTGCGTCTGCCGCTTTTTCGGAAAACAGACACATCATGCCCGAGTTATACCTCGACATCTTGCCCTTGAGGCTTCTCATCTGACTCTGTTTTACAGGATAAAATACCGGGTCAAGAAGGTACGTGGGCTGATCCTGTTTTTTTATGGAGCTGAAAAGATCTATGAACAATATCACCTTGTCGTCGGATGCCCAGTCGATCGTATAGCTTATTATCACAAAATTCGAATCCGGCTTGGAAGTCACTATCGGTTTTTCAACGCCTTCGCTGTCGATCACCCATCCTGGCTTATCCTTGTCAAGTTCGAGAACAAAGCCCAAATACTTGTCCTGTGGTATGCTCTGAGCAAGGACCAGCGTTTGTAACAACCCGCCGTTTGCGAGACTTGCAAACTCAACCGGCTTTGCGGCTGCATCGGTCATGGTCAGGGATATTCCCTTCAGTCCCTGCGTGACAAGATAGATCTTTTTGATATTCAGATAGACTTTCGAATAGCTGCCGGCAGGCGAAATGTTGCCTACATCCAGCGTAAGATTTGCTGACGCTCCCGTGCCGGGATTTGAATTGCCGGTGACACTCGGCGGCTTGCCTTCGTCGTCGCCATGGGGATTTCCCACCTCAACCTTGCATCCTGCCGAAGCAAAGGCCAGAATCTGTGAAGCCAAAACGAAAAGAAACGAATTTGTAAAAATTTTCTTCAAGTCAGTCTTCCTTTCCTTTTTTGATTTCAATACTAAGAGGAAACGCCTGGATATTGACCTGGATTATCTGTTCTTTTTCTTTATGCCTGTCGGAAAGCTGAAGCAGCTCCTGTCTGAATTTGGCAGTAAGCTCCTTGATCTCGTTCATAGCTTCAACAGGAAGGCTTATCGTGACGCTGCTTATGTCCCTGTTTGTGGCTATCTCCTTCGAAAGTGCGGTAAGCGCCAGATTTATCATTTGATGGTGATAGCTTTTAAACGTCATTCCCCTTATTTCGCTTCCGGTCGAGATCATCTCCGTGATAGGGACAAGCCTCTTTTTCTCCTCATCAAATGCAACCATTTTGAGGTTTTCTAAAAGAGTGAGCGCCTCTTTTGCCTTCGAGGGAGATATGGCGGGCTTCAGGTTTTTTGCGATCCATGCTGGGTCATCCTTGACCGAATCAAAATGAAGCAGCTCGAAAATTGCAGAATGATACCAATGAGTAAAAAATTCCAGACTCTGCCTGTCCCAATCCCCTTCGAGGCACTTGGCCTTCGAAACGAGGACATCCTGGAAGGTTTTTTCCCTTTCATCCGTATTTCTGGAATGCTGGTATGATACCAGTTTCAGGAAATAAAATCG
>JADFZC010000307.1 GCA_015232735.1 Oligoflexales bacterium
TTAAAATATATTTTTTGGCGGAGTACAAAGATTAGAATTGCCGCGAAAAATATTTTGCGGTTTAAATCAAATTTTATCCATATTAAACAAATATTATTCTATAATATAATATGCTATTCAACATTTCAGCGCGGGAAAAGCTGACTCGCAGGACGTTCAAAGGAGTTGACGCGATGGGTATTCTGCAACACAAGCGCAAACATATCAGATTTAAGCCTGAACCAAACCAATTTGCACAAATCGATAAAAAAACAGAAGGCGAGCAGTTCACTTTTGAATACGTTGCGCTGATAGTAGATATGGCTCCTATGGGCGGATGCTCTCTGATAGTTACAAAACAGATCAATCTCGATGTCGGTCATAGATGCAGGATAAAACTTGGAGAGATGAGCCCTCTTCTTGCTGAAGTCGTCTGGATCAGAGATATTGAGAAGGATTTTTTCAGGTACGGTTTTCGTTTTCTTGAGTGATCATAGAAAAAAAATTTTTAAGATCGACGTAAAAAATGGAGTTGTTGCAAATCATTTGATATAAAAATAAAATATGGGTGATGAAAGCTGCCTTTTTCTCATGGAAACGCGGGAAGGCATCTTTTTGAACTTGACTGTTCAGGATGTGTTTTATCTTGATCCGTCAGGTTTTTTCAGGTAGGTAGACCCTTGCTGAAAAGGTCTGAATCAAGGCGAAAGCAGGAGCGAGACCGCAGTTTACTGCTGGTAAATGAGGATCGAGCGACGACGATTGACGCTTAAGTTATACCTTTTCGGCCAGGGTCTATAGTGTCTTGTTAATTCAGTGCAAAGGAAAGTAAAATGGCTATTAAAATAGGAATAAATGGTTTCGGTAGAATTGGACGGCTTGCCTTCAGGGCTTCGCTTGAGAAGAAGGACGTTGAAGTAGTAGGTATCAATGACCTCATCGATGTCGAATACATGGCCTATATGCTGAAATATGATTCAACACATGGAAGGTTCAAGGGAGACGTAAGAGTCGAGAACGGGGCACTTGTTGTAAATGGAAGGAAAATCAGGGTAACCGCTGAAAAAAGTCCGGAGAGCCTGAAGTGGGGCGATATCGGAGCTGACTATGTTATTGAATCGACGGGTCTCTTTCTTACCGAGGAAAAGACGAGGGCTCATATCAAAGCCGGCGCCAAGAGGGTGGTCATGTCAGCTCCATCAAAAGATTCCACTCCCATGTTTGTAATGGGCGTAAACCATAACACATATAAGGGGCAGGAGATAGTTTCCAACGCTTCCTGCACAACAAACTGCCTGGCTCCCATGGCGAAGGTTCTTCATGAAAATTTCGGAATTGTCGAGGGACTGATGACCACGGTTCATGCCACTACAGCCACGCAGAAAACAGTCGATGGCCCATCGCTTAAAGACTGGAGAGGGGGCAGGGGAGCAGCCCAGAATATCATTCCATCCTCTACAGGCGCAGCCAAGGCGGTCGGAAAGGTAATTCCCGAACTTGCCGGCAAATTGACTGGAATGGCCTTCAGAGTCCCGGTGGCAAACGTGTCGGTCGTGGATCTGACTTGCAGGCTTGCCAAAGGTGCGAGCTATGACGAGATAAAGGCGGCAATGAAGAAGGCATCGGAGGGCAGTCTCAAGGGTATAATGGCCTATACGGAAGATCAGGTTGTCTCATCCGATTTCATCGGTGAACCATGCACCTGCATTTTTGATGCTGATGCCGGTATTTCCCTGAATGACAATTTTGTGAAGGTGGTCGCGTGGTATGACAATGAAATGGGCTATTCCCACAAGGTTGTCGATCTTGTCCAGCATATGGCCAATACTCGGTAGCTGCGTCCCGGAAGGGAGATTTCGGGTTCTGTTAAAGCTTAAGCGCTTTTAATGTTGCGTATTAAAAGCATTTTTTTATTCATACCAAAAAAACGGGCCGCAGGTCATTTTCATGGTATAATGATAATTGCCGGTTTTAAGTGACGGCAATCAGTTGACAGGCTGATTTTCAGGTGCGGATATCAGGGTAATAAGGAGCTTTTACATGGGCAAGAAGATTCTGATAGTGGATGATTCAAAAATGATGCGTCAGCAGGTGAAATTCACACTTGGCGAAGCAGGTTTCGAGGTTATTGAAGCCGAAGATGGAGTCAAGGCGCTTGAGCAGTTTTCCGAACATAATGATATCGCGATGGCAATAGTCGATGTCAACATGCCGAATATGGATGGATTTGAATTTATCGATAATTTGAATCTTCAGAAGAAGACCATCCCCTGTATGATGCTTACCACGGAATGTAAAGCCGACATGATTGAAAAGGCACGGAAGGCGGGCTGTGTGAAGGGATGGCTCGTAAAGCCTTTCAGACCCAACCAGCTTATCGAGGCGGTCAAGAAGTTCAGCTCTGAATGAAAGTATTACATAAAAAAGTATCAGAGATAGCATTGAGGATAACATCATGAAGTCGTTAAAGGATCAATTTTGCCTGATTCGGACAATATTTGAAGGAAAAGTTGCGCTGGGTCCTGTATCTGTCAGCGGATGGATTCGTACACGCAGGGATTCAAGGAAATTTTCGTTTCTTGAAGTCAATGATGGTTCCTCAAGCGGGTCGATTCAGATAATAGCGGACGGCACGCTCCCAAATTATGCTTCCGATATTTTGAAATTAGGCGTCGGCTCTTCTGTTCAGGTTAACGGTGAACTTGTATTGTCGAAAGGCAGTGGTCAAAAATATGAGATCGTGGCCAAGTCTGTTGAAATCTTGGGTTTTGCCGATCCAACCCTGTATCCGCTCCAAAAAAAGGAGATGACATACGAATATTTGCGGCAGATAGCCCATCTCAGGATTCGTACATCGACATTTGCGAGCGTTTTCAGAATCCGGGCCAGGGTGTCAAAAATAATCCATGATTTTTTCGAGAAGGAGGGATTTTTCTATGTTCAGCCGCCTCTGATAACCGCATCGGAGTGCGAGGGGGGAATCGTTCCATTTCAAGTCACGACCCTTCCCTTGAAAAATGTTCCGTTTAACGAGAAAGGGGAAGTTGACCACAGCAAGGATTTTTTCGGGTCGTTCTGTCTTCTGAGCGGGTCGGCCCAGCTGCAGGGGGAACTTTTGTCATTCGGACTTGGCCGGATATACACTTTCGGTCCATCTTTCAGGGCGGAAAATTCAAATACAAGCCGTCATCTGGCGGAATTTTGGCAAATCGAGCCTGAAATGGCGTTTTATAACCTGTATGACACGGTTATTCTTGCGCAGGATCTGGTCAGGTACATCATAAAAAGATACCTTGACCAGTGCGCGGATGACATAGAAACCCTGGTTAAGCTGAACGGTGTTGATCCCAGGCCCAACTTGATGTTTACGCTCGATAACCAGCTTTCTTTTGTCAGTTATACGGATGCGGTTTCCATACTTAAAAAGAGCGGCAGAAGTTTCACCTATCCGGTTGACTGGGGCTCTGACCTGCAGAGCGAGCATGAACGATTTTTGTGCGAGGAACATTTCAAGGCGCCGATTGCGGTGTATGACTATCCGGAGGAACTGAAGTCTTTTTATATGTATGTAAACGATGACGGAAGGACAGTCCATGGCGCTGATGTTCTTGTCCCCGGTGTCGGGGAAATCGTAGGATCTAGTCAGCGCGAGCACAGACTGGATGTGCTTAAGGAGAGGATGGTCAAAAAGGGGATGCCGTTAAGTCAATACGATTGGTATCTGGCAACCCGGCAGTTCGGCACTGTACCTCACTCGGGGTTTGGAATGGGGCTTGAGCGCCTGTTGATGTGGATTACCGGAATGGCAAACATAAGAGATGTGATACCGTTCCCAAGGTTCCCGGGCAGCTGTCTTTTCTAATCAGTCGCTAATAAATCGGCACATGGTGTGCCGCTCCGATTGTTCACTAAGAGGTACGATTTTTTTCATCTTGATCTCCATGATCAGGAATTTTGGTTCTTTTATTAAAATCAAGTCCGCCCAGATTCCCCAACCGTCCGCAGCAGCCTGCGAATTTTGAAGGTTGATGACGTTTAAAACAGCTCTGTTTTTGTCGAATCTTAACGTTATTGAATCAAAGTCTCCAGGGCTATTTCGATAAAGAAGATGAACCTTTG
>JADFZC010000308.1 GCA_015232735.1 Oligoflexales bacterium
TGCCTGTGCGGGATAATCTGCTGGATTTCGTTAATGTTCAATTCCCTTTTTTCCAAAATCCCAGGGACTTCATTTGTGTTCAAAGCATTTGTTTCCATAATTTCCTTTCTTGATATAAAAAAATATCTTCTCTAGAGCGAAACATGAATAATGCCGCACTCAATTTTGCTGTTTTCAAATTCCGCGACCTTTCTCCAGCTTTGTCCTTCATCCCTTGAGATTCTGAGCGCACTCTTTGAACAATGGGCCACTATGGAACCATACCCGGAAATTGTTCCCCCATCCGAGCCGTCTTGAAAAACGTCCTTCCATGTGGATCCGTTGTCGCTTGCAGTCTTAAAATTCCGGGAGCCTGCACTCCCCTCACCTTCACCTTGAATGGGCCATAATATGCTGTAGTCAGCATAAATTTTTTCCCTGCTTGAATAAATGGAATGAACCGAATAAACTCCGCCCTGGCAATTCCCAGCCGAGGCACATGTCTTCTCTTCCACCGCGGGAAGGGCCATCTTTCTCCATGTGACACCACTGTCGCCTGAGATCATGATCCCGCTATCTGCGATCGAAGACGCGGATTTTCCGGCATATACATTCGTACCTGACAAATTAATGCTATCGACCGTGAACCCCCCGCAGATGCCGGACTGCCCGCACCCAGTGCTTTTCCACGCTTCCATTTTTTCAGTCGACGTGAATGTCTTTCCATAATCTTTCGATATCAGAAGGCCATTTTCCGTCCCAACATATATATTTCCCAAAGCCCCGCCTATGCATTTCATCTGAGCACCGCCTTGAATCAACGAGAATGTTCCTCCCCCATCCCTTGATACAAAGAGACCTTCATTTTCGATCGTAAGATATATTTCTGAATCTGTGGCATAAATTCCGTTTATCGAATGACTGAAACTGGCCGCCCTGTCTTTATCGCCCCACGTTTCGCCGCCATCCCTTGAAATTCGGAGCGATGAAAAAACAAGTTTGTTTGACGTCTCATCATAATATGACTGCGAGCCAATATAGACGTTGTTCCTCAATGCAAAAATCGCCGTTATGTATGTATTCGGAAGTCCATCCGACCTCGATTTGGATTTCCAGGTTATTCCCTGGTCCCTTGAAATGAAAATGCCATGGATTTCATCTTCATTTTCATCGGATGGTGCAAAACTTGCGTATATGACTGGTGTATCATTCTTTACAGGTGCATCATTTTTTACATTGGCTGGAACATTCACGGCCTGAGTGGGAGTGGATGACGGGATCTCCGGGGGGGAGACCGCAGAGGAACCCGATGTCCCTCCTGATACGGGCAGACTGCGCCTTGTCTCTTTTGTCCCGGCTTTGTGTTTGGTATTGCATGACAGACAAAGCGACAAAGAGCATGTCAAGGCGGTTACTGCATAAGTAATTTTTTCTTTCATGATCTCCTGCTCCAGGCATTATGCCTTACCATGTAAATTTCTTAAAACGGCTATCCCGCTGAATAGCACTTTTTCTGTAATAAATTTATAATATGATAAATATCCTGCATTTGAGACTCTCTGTTCTCAGCAAGCCTTGCCAGCGTCGCGTTTAACGTTATCCGGGAAAGCAGGTAAAATGTTGCGCTCAGGCTGTTTGCGTTTAAAAGCTTATTAAAACCTGTTCCGAAGAATATCTTAAAAAACCCGCCTACCGGGTCTTTGACAGCGGCAGATCTCAAAAATGTGCAATCAATAAGCGCATCCATGTATCTCTTCATTTCGAATGAATACTGCTCACGCTCACACTTAAGATAGTCCAGGTCAACCATTGTATTAAATAGAAATTCAGGGTCCCCTGATGTAATAGCCTCGTTGATTCTCCTGAGATCAGCCATGTCATCGGGGCTTGTTTGATATTTGAAACCAAAGTCAATGCATATGAGCCTTCCGCCTTTGAAAAGAAAATTTGCCGGATGCGGATCGAGCTGAATTATTCCAAAGTTGAAACGAAGATCATGGTCAAATCTGTACATCTGCCGGATTACCAGATCCTTTTTCGCCTGATCGTCCTGTTCCATGATTTCATAGAATTTTTGACCATCAACATACTCGGTGACCATGACCTTGGAACTAGATAGTTCCCGATACACCTTCGGTATCACAATATCCTGCGAACAGGAGAAGTGACTTCTGATTTTTTCATATAATTCGGCCTCCTTCGTCAAATCACACTCATCCTGGAATATTCTTTCCAGCGCATCGTACAAATCCTCCGAGAATGCGTTTGGAAAAAACCGCCGGAACAGATTCATAAACCGGCACACCATTTTCATATCATGTTTCACTATTCTGTCCATTTCCGGATAGGTGATTTTTACAGCTACCTCATCGCCTTTTAAAAGTCGTCCTTTATATACCTGCGATACGCTTCCAACACCTATTGGGTCTTTTGACAAAAAAGAGAAAACCTCCTCCACCTTGCGACCCGTCTCCTTTTCGAAAGTATTGATAAAAGCCTTTCGATCCATGACTTTGCCTGTCCAGATCATCGACTTGTACTTTTCATACACTTCTTCAGGAAGGCCCTTGAGCTGAAAAAAGAACTGTCCTATTTTCTGCATGGGACCTCTAAGCTGCCCACCTGCATAATCTGCAAGAATCTCTGCAACATATGATAGGAATCCGTCATATGTCAAAACGCTGTCTTTTCCGTTTATCCATTCATTCTTCTTCTTTCTAAGCAAAGCCATGGTCAGTTTTGCCATGAATTCCGCCAGTGTCAGGGTTCGCCTGATCCCTGTGGCGAGGTCCTTTTTCTGGCTTGTGATTCTCGATGTCTCGCCTATGAAACTGAGTTTGTCCTGCACATCATCCAAAAGGTTGTGAAGCTTCGCAGTTTCTCCCTGTGAGATCGAGAGGGATTTCACTTGGTATTCGTTCATCACAAATATCGCAAATTTGTGCTGCTTCGACCTGTATAGGAACCTTGTCAGCGCGCATAAAAGAAGGATGTATCCTTCGCTGGCCCTTTTTTGATTGTTCTTCTCCAGGAATTCGCCAATACTCTTGAGTTTCAGCAGAATTTGCCTGTCTGAATTATATAGACCTTCCATCATCTCATGATAGGTCAATATTTCCTGGGTCATTGGATCGGCAGGATCGTTCTTTTTCAGAAGCGACCTGACATGTCCCGAACCGGGAATTCTTTCAATCTCCTCTTTGCTTCTTGAGGCATATATCCAGAGAGCGGCTAGTGAAAGATAATAAGGGTCACTTGAAGTTTTCCTGTTTCTGATGGAACTTATCAGGGGGGCGTTGTCACCTTCAAGTGCGGCATTTATAAAACTTTTCTCCCATTCGACTGTTTGCAGCTGTCTTTCCGAAATATCGGTTCGTTCTTCGAGACAGTGACACATTGAAAGAGCGCTTTCATATCTGCCGAGAATACGAAGACATCTCATGACTCCGATCTTTATTTTTACAATCTCCTCCTCCTCTTTTGAAAAGGCTTCCATCTTCAGAAATATTTCCAGACTTTCTACAATGTAGCCGTATGTGTAGCAAAAATTCGCAAGATAGTGCTGCCTCTCGAAATTATAGCTGTCATTTTCAGAGGGTTCAAATGTACCACATGCCGACTCTGCCATGCAGTCATTCCACATGGAGGACCACAGAAGTCCCCTTTTCGACAGATAGCGGCTTTTTGCTCTGAAAAGCCTCCCGTAAAGATGACTTGATCTTGAAATCTGTGGCCTTATTCCAATTTTAAACAACGAAAGTTCTCCGAATTTTATCCATTCGGAAAGCTCCTTTTGACTTAAAGAGTCCGATATTTCAGGATCTTCGACCAGCCAGAGAATATGAAAAAAGCATTCGAGCAGATTGGAGGTACTGTTCATCACCTCGTTTATATGCGAAATACAGTAATTTTTCGTACTTTCATGTCCCAGTGCGGATTTCATGTCATCCAATGAACTGAAGACAGATGTTTCTACACTGAGAAATTCATTTTTAAAAATTCTCATAAAAATTCCTGGCATGGTTTGAGTGCTATATAAATGATTTTTGACACCTCAGTTTCACTGCCTTATTTTTTCTCTGATTTTATTAGATCGTCTTCAGAATCGTCCTTCTC
>JADFZC010000309.1 GCA_015232735.1 Oligoflexales bacterium
ACTTTTAATGGGCAGTAAGTCTCCCGTCAGTAACTATTATGCCAGACTGTTCATCGATACCGGAAAACAAACCCGATATTTGACTGTAAGAAACCTTGATAGCAAAAGCCACATAATATTTGCCATGCATCCCGGAATAGAGGAGTTCTTCTGGCTTCCAAGCGGAAATGAAATCATTTTCACCGCAACCGGAAGCTCAAGATATGATGACGGCATTTATCTATGGGACATATTCACAAACCAGACCAGAAACCTTATTAGTGATCTTGATGAAAAATATTCATTGACATCAAGCCAAGCCGAAAATAGATATTTTCTCAGTCTATCATCAATAAAAAAATCTGGAAGGGAACTGTACGTATTTATCAGACATGATAATGGAGGCCCTCTTGATCCGCTTCAATTCTACTCCGAAAAATCCTTTTTTAAAATCATCCTGCCGGAAAAAATCAATGAAAAAATAAGCTATGAATATCCGGTTAAAGGAGCGGAAAAATCAATATTTGAGCTCAGACTTAAACCTTCAGACGACATCAAACTCCCCTTCAAGGGGACAAACGCCCAAATCGCCTGGAGCGAACTGCCCACAAGCGGCGAGCTTCAGGGTATTCTTGAACAGTGGCAGAATTTTTCGATGAATTACTCAAAATCACCAATGTTCCCATACAGCCTCTTTTGGTTAAGCTCCATATATGGAGAGGTATATAGCTTGCTTTATCATAACCGCAAAAATGATGCCCTGACCCTGAAGGCTTATGGAACAGAACTGGCAATGGCACTATCTAAACTTACAAATGCTCCAAGCTATCAAAGGGCTATGGGACAGTTTATTTATAATAAACTGCAATCAAACCAGGATCTCAATTACAGGATCATTAAATTTAGTGCTCCCAAAAACGGCGAATTGAATTCTATTTGGAAATAGAAACTACAAAAAACATTGATTGTCCAATGATTATTTAGTGTAAAAAAAAAATACAAACTAATTTCCAAACAAATACTTATACGGCTTTTAATGCAACAGATATAATATTAATTTATAAGTGTTTTTCAAAAAACCCAACCTTCTCCCTCATCTGGTTCAAATCTTGCATGTATAACAATAGACACTAATTTATTCTTTGGAGAAATAATATGATGAGGTCATTATTAATTCCTTTAGGCATTGCTCTATCTATCATAATTGCGAGTGAAAGCGCGCTTGGCAAGAGCACAAAGCGGACGGGATTCAATTTTGGAAATTCAGTAACCCTTATTGAGTCAGAACAACCATCAATAATGGCTGGATCAACTGATTCAAAGGGAAAGAATACTTCAAATATTCAAACAATCAAGCCTTACGTGGGATATGTTTTTGGCGACTTTTTGAACCTGGGACTCCATATGAACATAGAAAAAATAGATAACCGCAGCAATCTCAATGGAGCAAATGAAAACGAAAAAATAGACAGCACAAGGTCATCTCAAATCAATGGTGGTGGACTCTTCGGACGCTTTCTATTTGGTGAGGTTCTTTTTATTGAAAGCGGGGCAGGATTCTATGAAAGAAAGACTCTTGTAGAATCTGAATATGTATCCAATTACACGGACGGAAGCTTTGTCGGCAGGAGAGAGGAAACAAAAGTCAGATCAACCGGACTCGGTTATCACTTTGGTATTGGACTGGAAACCCCGGTCGCATATAATTTCTTCTTTACCACCTCCTATTTCCTGAAAACATATCTCTTGAAACCTGTAGAAGTCATAGGAACGGAAAATAAAGACCCAACCATTGATAATACCAGAGAAGTAAGTTTCGGATTTTCTTATTACTACCAATAATATTAAAAAGAAAGAAACTAAACATCCTCAACATACTCGTGAAAAGAATGACTTCTCTCGTTTTGTTCCTTCTTTCCCCTAAAAATAATATTGAGGGGAATCCTTCCAAAACCAAGCTCCTCCCGAAACTGATTTGAAAGATAACGCTTGTACGATTCCTGAATTTCATCAGCAATATTGCACATTACTACTATCGTTGGAGGATTCACCTTAACCTGGGTGGCATAATAAAACTTTGCCCGTTTGTTGAATTGCCTTATAACCTGGGGAGTATGTTTTCTCACAGCATTGCCAAGAACCTCGTTTATATCAGAAGTGGAAACCCTTCTGGCAGATAAATCACTTAGCTGCTCAACGGAACCCATTATACTGTGCACACGCTGGTTACGGGTACATGATGTAAATATGATCGGGGCATACGATATGTCAGATATTTTTGAACGGATTCCCTCCTCATACAGCTTGGCAGAATAAGAATCCTTGTCCGGGATTAGATCCCACTTGTTTATCACGATTAGTATCGGTTTGCACAAAGATGCGGCATATGAAGCTATTCTTGCATCCTGATCGCTTATGCCTTCAAGTGCGGAAATCACCAGAACAACAACATCCGCCCTTTCCATGGCCTCATAACTACGCATTACACATAGATTTTCCAAACGATCCCCAATTCTTGATCTGCGTCGTATTCCAGCAGTGTCAATGAGAATATACTGTCTCTTATTGTAAGTTATTCTGGAATCGACGGCATCTCGCGTTGTACCAGCAACCTCGCTGACAAGCGCCCTATTTTCTCCGCATATTTTATTCAGTATGGATGATTTGCCGGCATTGGGCCTGCCGACAAGAGCCATCTTGACTGCTCCGCTTTCTTTCAGGTGGTGGTCCGAAAGATTACACTCTTCAAGATTTTGATTTATAGCCGAAAGAACCGTGTGAATTCCTCTGTTATGTGCCGCCGAACATGGAATCAAATCTGAAGTTGGGCCAAGTTCATAAAACTCCCAGATATCCTTCTGCTTTTCTGCTCCATCAACCTTGTTTACAAGATAAATAACCCTTTTATTTGCTTTTTTCAGATATTTAACAAGCCTGCTGTCATAAGGATGCAATCCATCCTTCCCATCGAATACCAAAAGGACAACGTCCGACTCCTGAACGGCCAGCTCTGTCTGCTCCCAGACAATATTTTTTGAAAAAGGCTGGTAGTATGTATCTTTTGTCTCAAATCCGCCAGTATCCACAAGAAGAAAACCAGGATTATCATCAAAAGGATCAACAATTCCATATATCCTGTCACGGGTTATTCCCGGTTTTTCTCCAACAAGCGACCTTGATGAATGGGTCAGGCGGTTGAACAAGGTCGACTTGCCAACATTTGGACGTCCAACGATTGCCACTGTTCCTCTTATCATCTTATTGTTCTCTTTACTTTTGTTCCGACAAAAAATCAGGATGAGTCTTCAAATTAGCTATCGCCGACATAGCCGCTTTCTGGGAAGCCTTCTTTTTACTGACTCCGATACCACGGCCTAATACCACATCATTAAACGAGACTTCCACCTCAAATTTCAAATTATGGTCCGGCCCCTCCCTTTTAATCACTTCATAGGTAGGTGAAGACTTGAAAGTTCCCTGTGTAATCTCCTGCAACTTTGATTTGTAATCAGCTTCTATGAATCTTTCCAGCGGTTCCGTCAACTTTTCTGTATATATTTCAAGCACTGTCCTTTTGACATATTCATATCCGCCATCAAGATAAATTGCCCCCAGCAAAGCCTCAAAAGCATCCGCTAGTACGGAGTCCTTATTTCTGCCTCCACCTTTTTCCTCTCCCTGACTCATAATAATGCATGTATCCAAACCTATACTTTTGGAAATAGCGGCAAGAGCACCTTCACTTACAAGAGCTGCCCTTATTTTTGACAACTTTCCCTCCGAATATTTTTCGGACCTGCTTATTAAAAAATCGCTCAGGACAAGGCTAAGAACAGAATCTCCCAGAAACTCCAGTCTTTCATTGAAAGGAACTCTGTCTCCATCATCTGGTTTGTTCCTGTTGAAAGCACTGGCCGCTGAGCTATGAGTCAAAGCCTCAATAAAAATTCTCTCATTTTTAAAGGTATAGTTTATTTTTGATGTGAGATCACCCAGCCTATTAACATACTGTGCATATTTTTTCTTGAATTCTTCTAATCCTTCTGCCCTAAGCAAATGAATCTCCCCTAATATATGGATAACAATTACATTCCTC
>JADFZC010000310.1 GCA_015232735.1 Oligoflexales bacterium
TGAGAAATATAATCATATTGGCGAGAAGTTAAATCCGTTTGTAATGCTAGATATGCCATACCAATAATCGCATTCATAGGTGTGCGAATTTCATGACTCATATTAGCCAGAAAAATAGATTTAGCCCGCGTAGCATATTCGGCAGTTTCTTTGGCTTTAATTAATTCAAGCTGTGTTATACGTTGATCAGAAATATCTCTAAAGCAAACTACACTTCCGACTATTTTTTCGCTTTCATAAATCAGATTTGAAGATCCGTCCTCCATGATATGGTTCAAATCCGATCGGGTCCAGTCGAATACGGGCATAAAATTATAACAGATTACCCTTACGCCCGAACTTCCAAGGTTTCGTATAGTTTTAATATAGTTTTCAATGTATTTATCCCTTGATGGAACTCCCAGCTTTATATCCTCATGGACGGGAACCGATTCGACAACCTCGAATTCAAGGCCATTCTGGTTGATTATCTCCTTGAGCCCCTGAATCTCAGCCATCGGCCACTCCCTGCCCGGCTGAACGGAATAAACAGCCGACACAACCCCCGTCATACCCGGTATCTGCCTTATATACTTCAAATTAACAGGATCAGACTGGCCAAACCATCTAAATGTCATCTTCATGCAATTACTCTCTTGTATTTCATGAAACAGAAGTCATAATCAACGATGCTAAATAAATAGGTTATTAGCATGGAGGATCCCCCTTTGGCCATTTTAAATATGAAAACCCTAAAATTGTTGCCAGGTAATGTAAAGATTCCCGACTATGACATTAATGACGTCAAAATCGGGATTGTCCATCTTGGTTTGGGTGGTTTTTTCAGATCGCATGCCGCTGCATATACTGATCTCGTAATGGATGAGAGCGGCAGAAAATTCGGGATTTCTGCCTTAACATGGAGCAACAGATATCTTAGAGACAGTCTTTCTTCTCAAGACGGCCTCTACAGCCTGTGCGAGAGGGATGCTGCAAAAGAGGAGATCCGCATTGTCGGTTCAATCCGTGAGGTTCTCATCGCATCAGATGATATGGAAAAGATAATAGACAGAATAGCCAGCCCGGATGTCAGGATTGTCTCCCTTACCATCACCGAAAAGGGTTACCATACAGACCAGACCTCATTGAAACTTAAAACAGACACTCCCGACATACTGAACGACATAAAAAACCCGGACCATCCGAAGACAGCTCTCGGTCTCATCGTCAAGTCACTTGATATCAGGCGTTCCAAAGGACTAGGACCGCTCACCTTCATAAGCTGTGACAATGTACCTTTTAACGGCAGACTTACACAAAGCGCCGTGCTTGAACTTGCCGGCCACCATTCAAGAGGCCTCCATGACTGGATCAGGGATAACGCATCATTTCCATCGACCATGGTCGATAAAATCACACCGCACACAACAACGTCGGATATTCAAAGCGTTTCCTCAATCCTTGGAGTTACAGACCATGCGGCAGTCATAGCGGAACCCTTTTCATCCTGGATTATTGAGGATAATTTTTCTTCCGACAGACCCATGTGGGAAAAAGCGGGGGTAAGATTTGTTGACAATATAAAGCCTTATGAACAGATGAAGCTCAGAATTCTGAACGCAAGCCATTCCCTTGTGGCTTATCTTGGATATCTGGCCGGATACGAGTATATCGATGAAGCCATGAGGAATGAAAAATTTGCCAGACTGATAAGACGCTTTATAAAGGACGAGGTTTTTCCCACACTGACTGTGGATGAAAACACTCTCAATCTCTACAGTCCGGAAACGATAATTTCGCGCTTTTCAAATTCCAGGATTAAGTACAAAACATCCCAGGTAGCTTCCGATGGCAGTTTGAAAGTCCCAATAAGGCTGCTCCCGACGCTTCGCGATCTTATAAAATGCAGGATCGAATATAACATATTGCCTCTTGCCATAGCAGGATGGCTCCGGTATTCATCGGGTCTCGATGAACAAGGATCAGCCATTAGTGTCGTTGATCCCATGGCAGAAACCATGCTTAAAAAGGGAAAAGTGGCAGGAAGCGGCGAGGATCTTGTCAGGGAATATCTATCCATCAAAGAAGTATTTGGTGAAGATATTTCCCAAAATACGAAATTTGTTTCCAAACTGACATCCTGGGTCAATATTCTCTTGGAGAAAGGTGCAAAAGCCGCAATCGATATGGCCTTATTATGACTGAACACCAGCACCTGCCTAAGAGCCCGTCTAAGAAGGGTCGGAATCTGCGTTAATCATCGTCGGGCCGATCTTCATTTACCGGCATGTAAACTCCTTTCGCCTTCCTCCTCGCACCTTGATCCACCCTTTTTTAAACAGTTTTCCGCTTATCGAACTGTTGAATACTCATCTCCATGAATGGAGATGAGTATTCAACGACAATGACCATCCTCGTTCAAAAGGGCCGAGAGGTTGCCCAGTTCAAAAATTTCATCCCAGATTTTCTTCGAACAGGGGGCGAGATCCGGGCTCGTCAGGAGGACGACGTGTCCCCCATGTTTAACCGTAATGAAATGCTTTATTTTGGCATCCCGTTGATGATAATAATGATAGCGTCCCGATTCGGGGGATGTCGCCGGATCGGTCTCCCCGTTAAAATAATAGATGGGTGCATGAACGCTATAACGCGCCGAGTCATAAGGATAACGAAATGGGATACCTATGCAATCATCTGCGGTTGGTGCCCCCTGCTGCAGCCTGAGCTCCAATTTTCCTCCCGGCTGCAAATAGAAAGCGACGCTTCGATGCTGCGTCTTCCATAATTCCTGGCAACCGATAGAGTTGGCCACGAGTGTTAAATCACTGGATTCGGGCTCGTAGCCGGGAATAGGTTCCGCCAGTATCTTTTCCAAGGATTTCATGGTGCTGCCTTTTATGCCGGTCGATTCAAACAGATTAAGCTCATCAACCAAAGCGAGCAACGTTGTGCGGGTTTCATCGTAGCGCTGCCCGGTCATGACCAGGTAGTTGCCCCAGGCATTAGCGGATCCATTCAGCGGCAGCGGCCCATCTTTAAATAGAGCATTGATCCTGGGCTCTTCGTTTCTCAGCCGATCCCACTGCCTGAATGCCCCGGCCCAAAAGTCTTGGTATGACACGGGCGCCTTCCCCAGGACACCGTCAAGTACCAGAGCATTGGGGGGCGGCACGATCTTTGACTTCTCGAGCTTGCTTGCGAGGATCGTTCCCGGGATGCTGCCATAGGAGGTCCCATATATCACATAGCTTTTCAACTTCAGGTCCTCGATGACTTTCACGAGGTCTTGCGCGGATTGCTCCGATGTCAATACGTCGAGGTTAAAGGTTTTTTCGGTACCAAAGTTGCAGCCAAGCCCACGAGTGTCCGTAGCGATGATATTGAAATTTTCGTTCTGTTCGGCACTCATGCCCCTGCCCCCGGGACCACCCGGCAGATAGACAACAGTCGGAGCATTGATATCATGTATGAAATGAGCGTAGTAATAGGTGAATCGGCCCTTTTCGGGATGATTATGATCGACCGGCATATTCTCCAGCTTATGTACATATGGCTTGCTGCAATCGCGATTGAGGGATTCGAAGTATTCACGGTCTTTTGCCGACGGACCTTCCGCCAATGCCGCATCCAGCTCTGCGTTTTTCCATGAGGCATAGCCCGGTTCGCTGCTTGATTTGGATTCCACCAAATCGCCGCTGCAGGCCACGAATAGTAATGTGACGGCTACGCCGGCGCTCAATCGCTCAAGCGACAGTTTAACATTTTCTCTCAGTATCTTAGTGATGAGTTGCATCATTTCTCCCTTTTTTAACAGAATTTTTTTAAGCCCCGTAACTCCCAAGACTGTCATATGACATTTTTTCCCATTCTTCTCTGTATCAGAAACCTGATATCATCGCAGGTCCATTTTCACCTCTTTAGACAAGGGTGATTAAAAAAAATCACAGTCATCTTCAGAAAAATTTTTCAAATTTATATTATCTCGATTTTATTGTATTATTTTAACCAATAAATCGGTCTGCAACACCGCTCAAAAATAATAGTAAGACGCTCTCATTCGCTTAATATAAACTACTCTAAGAACCATCGC
>JADFZC010000311.1 GCA_015232735.1 Oligoflexales bacterium
CTTAAAGCGCAATTGCCACAAGATCTGCAGGCGCGCGTCGATATGAATATCTATTTGGCGACCCAGCTATTACGCTTGCCACGCAGCTTTTATCCTGGTGGCGGGCAAATGGTCGATATTCCTCATTCCTCTTTGGAGCGCGAGGACTGGTTTAACCATCTCAACGAGCTCGAAGCTATGGATATTGATGAGATTGAGCCTTTTTTTCTTCCTGTGCCGCCAGAAAATGCCACCAAGAGAAGCAGGATGGTCTTTGAGGAACGCACCAAGGAGCCCAATCGCCACAAGGTGTACAGGTCAGAGGTCAAGCACCAAGCGGAGAAAAACAAGATTATATCGGCATACCTCTCCAAGCATCCTGGCAAGATTGCCCCATGTATTCAACGTCTCGCTGAAGCGGCGAGTCGCTCTGAAAGCCTTGGTTTTCATGGTCGGTGTAAACTCATTTACGAAAGTCGTCGAGCAGGTCTGCTTGAGGATGAGATATGCCGTTTCTTTCTGCTTGCGGATGATCCAGAACGTTATGGAGACGTCATAGAGATGGATCCCAATCCAGATATTGATGGCTGTGGATACAGGCTACGGGATAAATTTAAGGTCTCTAACTTCGCTGACCCCGGTTGTGAATCCTCTGATCTCGCGTCTTTTTGTATAGCTGAGCGTTGTTATAGATCTGAGCTGAATCTTGCTGTCCAGTCAGAGCCTTTCGGTGTCTCGGATCCCAGTTTTGAAGAGTTTCAGATGGAGGCTAGACAAACGCTGGAGGGGTTTTTGAATGATTAGGGCGGCAAATGTTCCGCTGGGGGCTGGCAAGACCTATCAGTCAGCCCGAAAGGCGGCGGAAGACATAAAAAAAGGAAAGTCCACGCTGTTATTTGCGCCTACCCATGCGGCCGGCCGGGAGTTTATTGGAATGATCCCAGCAGAGTTGCTTGGGGATTCTTATGTGGTTCATCTTAGGGGTAAGAGTGAGGAAACCTGCCTGGAAGCATACACGGCGCGTCCCTGCACGCGCTGCCCCGTATTCAAGGTTCAATACGGGGGCGATCAGCTTTCTGCGGAGTTGGAGGTGGCGGCTCGAGGCGGGATCATGACTCACGAACGGCTTATGCACTTGGCAAGCCAATACGGAATATGTTCCATGCTGGCCGGAAGGCTGTTGGCCCAAGCTAAAACCGCAAAAGTCGTCGTAGCCGCGCATGCTTACCTGGGATCAAAGACGACCATGAATACGCTCAGGGGGGTAAAGGTCGACCAGATCATCATTGACGAGGCTGACAATCTCTTTGAGGTTCTGCTGGAAAATAGTAGGCGGGAACTAATCCTGGCTCTTCCTCGCCAGAACCTCGCGTATACCGTGCGGGAAGAGTGTAATGGTCGATGTGTGGGTTGTATTCCACACATGGTAGATATGACGGGTGGGCGAGTCACTGCTGGTAAAATCGAGAGTCTGGATGGTATCGACAACCATCAGAACACGGTAGACATGCTAATGGACGCCGTTAACCTCGTGGAGAACGCATGTCGCGAGGGCTTGATAAAGGATCTTTTTGATTTTTCTAGTATTCGCGAGATGATCTCAGCTATTTCTGACAGGTTACCCGCTTCTTGTGAGTGTGCCAGTATGCTTGATTATCTGAGGAGTGTCGAAGCCCATAATAGCCCTAATAGAATTTTGATCGATGAGCGCAGTGAGGCAAGTTCCGACTTCGCAGTTCCCATCCCCGTCCGTGCTGTTGCCAGTGAATCATACGAAAGCCTACTCCAGAACTGTGAATTGACAAGCCCAATGATGCGCAGCAGTGTTTTGCGGAAGCTTATATTCACAGATGAGGTTAAATCGGTGGAAAAATGGCTGCATAATGCGGTCGAAACCTTTATCAGACTGGTGGATTTTCTTCACGGTGCCCCGGAAGAAATATATATGCTTCCCGAGAAGCATCCTATTGGTATGACTGAAGGTGGACCTCCTCGTTGCCGGTTAACAGTGCAATATCTCGATGAGTCGCATTACCGGAACGTCAGGGAGTATCTGAAGGGGAGGACCCGCATGCTCTCTGGTACACTACTTTCGGCGCGTATGGTAGCGGCGAATCTCTTATTGCCGCTCAATGAGGTGGATCTTGTTAGCTGTGATGTACCCTTTCACAACTCAGCCCTTATCATTGTCCACAATCATACGACCCCTACTCAAATTAAGCCTGTTTCGTTTCCGCCCTGGGCTTATAACGATCTTTATAGAGCAATTCAGGCGATGATTCCGGATATAAAAATACTGCACTTTTCAACGAACACGCTTAAGGCGGGGGCATTCTTCCGACTCTCCTACAATAGAAAAGATTTGGTTGAAAGATTTAGAATTGAACTGCGTCACGCGGACTACATACAAGGAGATCTCGCATCCTCGGGGGAAGTGGCGATTGATGATCGGAGCGCGCTGCTTGTTGTGGATAAACTGCGTAGCCCGACCGCCCGTGCAGTGAACCGCGACTCCTTCAATCTCTGTGTGGTAGCAGGCAACGGCGTCGCCGATTGGAGCGCGAGAATTCCCTTGTTCCTCGCGGCACGAAAACTCCATGAGGATCTGACGCTTGAGGACCTTATCGCTTATGAGCAGCGGCGTGCTGTTATTCAGGCGCTCATGAGGGCTCCTAGATCTGCTGGTAAGACAGTGTGTTTATATTGCGGGAACATACATCCCATGGCTTTCCCACCTTTCCTGCGCAACCGGATCGTGACCACGCAGGAACTGGTGGATCTTTATCGGGCAGAGGTAGAGGAGGTAGATGGGCAGAATGTTAAAGATCAGGTTGTGGCGCTTGCCCATGGGGTTGTAAAGTTTTTAAATGATGGGTCACTTAACATCACTCGCAGCACTCTTGAGGTCGATGGCAGTATTCTCAACCGCTGGCCTGGGCGGCGGTCGACTGCGGAGAAGCGGTTGCGACATATTGACACATGTATTGCACGAAAAGGCTATGTTGAAAAGGAGTGGGATCGGATGGGTACACGAACCGATTGGAACTTCTTTCTGGTATGGCTCGAGGAGCAAAAATATATAAAACGACATACCGAAGGACGAAAGGTTGTTTACATACCATGCTCGTCTCAATGATTACAGATGGTTGGAACCGTCAGGTTTACCCGCGCGTCCTATATAGAAGGATATCTATGTTGCTCGGTTTTTTCTGACGGTATGGATACCGATATCTTGCGTAAGCAACCTGATGGGTAAGGCAAAATTACGATTTAAGGTCAAAATCTGACGGTTCTGTCCATTAGCTTGGACTTCAATCTGGCTCTTTCCAATTCTCGACTACTGAATCAAGTCAGGAAAAAAAGATCCAGCTTCAATCTTGTCATTTCTCACCGCCAAAGTGCCTATAAAAACTAGCCCTGGAAATCTGTAACGCCCGGCAGATGTCGTCAACGGAGGTCTGATCCTTGATCAGGGTTTTGGCAAGCGCAATCTTGCGCTCATCCATTACCGACGGTCGCCCCCCAATCCTTCCGCGCTCCCTGGCAGCAGCTAGGCCCGCCATGGTTCGATCCTTGATCAGCTGCCGCTCAAATTCGGCAAGGCTGCCAAATATGTGAAAAACAAGACGGCCGCCGGCAGATCCTGTGTTTATATTCTCGGTTAGACTGCACAGGCCTATGTTGCGTTTCTCGAGATCCGTAACGACCTCAATCAAGTGACGTAGTGACCTGCCCAAGCGGTCGAGGCGCCAGACCGTGATGGTATCACCCGACCTCGCAAACTCGATCGCTTGCTGGAGGCCTGGGCGGGTATCAATCGCTCCGGAGGCCACATCTTCAAATATCCGATCACAGCCGGCCTTCTTCAATGCGTCGCGCTGCAGATCCAGGTTTTGCTCATCGGTGCTGCATCTCATGTAGCCGATCTTCATAATTCTCCTTTCTTCTCAAAAACCTATCAACGAAGCAATTCTGAGAGAAATGCTTTGAGACAGGTTTTTGAAACATGTTTTATGGGTTTTGAAATGGGTTTATGAAATAGATTGAAAAAGTCTCAAAAAGGAAGGTATTTGAAACTCAGTATTCGG
>JADFZC010000312.1 GCA_015232735.1 Oligoflexales bacterium
AGGTAGTACAGATATGCCCGGCTGCGGGTGGAAAGAAAAATAAAAAAGTTATATATCAGCATTGTAAACATCGCGCCGAACTGGACAGCCAGAAAAATCGTCTCAAGGACACGGTACTCTTTGAATTCGGCAGGTGTCCAGAGGGCCATTAGAAGGCGGGTGTTTCCAACATGTTTCGAGCGAAGATAAACAGTTGATTCGCCGGGAGGAAGTTCCACGCGAAAAACGAGGTTTCTGTGATAGATCTCCCGATCTTTGAACGGCTGGCGGTCTCCAATTGTTGTTTCTCTGAAACGGCCGTCTGTTTCAGGCATAAACAGCGTAAGGTGGTCAATACTGGGATACCGGCATTCGATATAAAGGGTTTTTGGCTCCGCTGACGGATTATGGAGTGAAAAACGGAGCCAGTAAGTGAGATCGCCAAATTCCAGGGCCACAAAGTCCTTGGTGTAGCGCTTAAATCCTGAAACGTCCTTTGACGAAACCATATCGATTGTCAGATTTCCATTCTTGTCCAGGAGATAGTCAGTCAGTTTTCCAAAAGGCACACCTTCCATTTTCTCTTCGACCATGACCGGATCTGTGCCGGCCAACGCAATAGCTGTATATAGACTCAGCTGAAGTAAGAGAAATGATTTGACAAAAAACATTAAATTTATCCGGAAGTCAATAAATTATAGCTTGAATGAAGTTGTCAAAGAAATATTATATCACGGCTTCAACGTTGAGGATAAGCTGTTTAAGGCGTTATTCACACTGAAAACTATTTTACCTCCAAGGCATCGAAAGCGGCTTGTTCAGCACAGCATCGCCCCCGTCGGTCGACTGCGATCTGAAAATAATTTGCCTTGTTTATGAGAGCTTTTGCTTTTTTGCCCGTTGAGCGTCCAGCCTCCGTTTTCATTCGTACGATGCCCTCTCTCCATAGCTGAATTACCGGCTCTGGAACCTCTGCTTTCTCCAACTTTGTTAATGGTATTGACGGGGGATTTCGAATGGAGGCCCCCTGCCCCCACAGATAGGCCTCAAGTTCGACGCTGTGAATTGTGCCTAAAAACGCCATCACCCTCCGTGAGCCGCGGTTGCGTATTGCCTCGATTGACTGGTGATTGAACCAGGCCTGCCGCTGACTCCAGATTGCGTTGCCGCCCAGATACCTGGCTTGAATATTGAGGATTGAGAGCTGTGCCGCTTTCCGCTGCTTTGAATGAACGATTTCAAATCCAATCGGACCTTCAATCCTGGTCTGGGCAGCGTTGATTTCTTTGTCAAGCGCATTCTTTTCAAATGGATCAGGTTCGATTGTCCGGCCTATATCCTTGTCACGGAACCAGTCAATCGGGGCAACGGATATTCCCATATTTCTGGAAAGCCACGTCACATATGTCATCTCGAAAGGACCGTCTTCATAGTGCCCCCTACGAAAGGGCTCAGGACGAATTTCCACAAGTACAAGGTCAGGTTTGTAGCTTTCGATAAGCTCGGCAAGAACAGAAAGAGTATATGACGGCTCGATGAGATGAGATTTGTGAATGGTTCCGACAACCACGGCTTCGAATGGATGCATAACTATTTCGGCTGGAGCCGGCAAACGGTTTGAGTTTGTCGTATTGCATACAGTAAGAAGGATTGCGCATGGCATCAATATTGACAAATGTCTTTTCAAGATATTTTTTGAAAGACTTACAAATAATTCCAGCAAATATGACATTTATCGCCCCCGTATTGACTCATAGCCCGGATGTGAATTGACCACACGCTGTAGCTGCCGTAATTCAAGATATAATTCACTCTTTTTAAGAAATTTGCAATTTATACCGATAAATATAATAAGTAAGTATTATACATTTGGGAAATTAATCTGTCCCTGTCGCTTTCAGCGACTTGGGATGTATCCCTGCAGGCGAAGAAAAACGTAGGATCTGCGGAATATCAATATGTTGAAAAAGGATCCCACGATCGCTTTGTTCGCCAGGATGCGTCAGTGGATTTTTTTGCGCCACTGACTGATTTGTAAGCGGTATGAAGGTTTTAATATGAAAAGCATACTGACATTCGTGTTAATGTTCCAGATTTCCTGCAACAGGGATCTGTTTGAAGGTACCAGTTATGTTTCCAAAAAATCGGGACAAACAAAGGAAAAGGAGACAGAGAGGGAGGAAGAACCCACCGTTTCAAAACCAACTGAGATTACAGGAACATATTTAGTATGCTCAAATCCTACAACTCCAAAACCGGACAGGCCTGAGAGCCGGGTCGAGTGCAGCATGGAAGATCAAAACAGTAAGAAGCTGTATGTGAAAGATGTGGTCGATTCTTATAAGTTTGAGCATGATATCTCAAAAGAGTCAGGCATAGCGGTTGAGTTTGTAATTGACGAAAGTTCAGTGATTGTTCCTTTTTTAATCCTTTTCAAAGGTTCAGGTTCTGATGCCGTATTTAATGCCGCTGGAAAGGCGAGGATAAGTTTCACTTATACCAAGAATGTGAAGACAAAATCAGTTATCATTCAGGTGGGGGCACGTACAGATCTTTCCTTCAACTACGTTGATCCCGCAACTGCACAGACTCCCGCGGCAACACCGACGGCAACGCCTGTTTCTTCGCCAGTATCGACTCCCCCACCTTCTCCCGTACAGGCAAAGGTAGCGACGCCGGAGCCAGTACCTGCGCCAACTCCTTTGGCAACTCCCAAAAAAGAAACTTGCTCGGGTCTTGCCGGCGGTGTCTGGGTGCCTGTACCAGGGGACAGCGTCTATGGCACAAGTGATTTCTGTGTCATGAAGTATTCCGCTTCACAAGTCGCAGACTCAAAACCATCTTCGCAGGCTGGTAGCGTCCCGTGGGTGAAAATCGGCAAGAGCGATGCAATTGCAGCCTGTGAGAGTCTGGGGGCTGGTTATCACCTTCTGACCAATCCCGAGTGGATGACGGTTGCAGCCAATCTTGCAAGCCAGAGCAATAACTGGAGTGGCGGCAGTGTGGGAAATGGCATGCTTTCCCGCGGGCACAATACTGATGATCCGGCATATGCGTGTGCCGCAGATGTTGATGATGCAAAGAGTTATGCTGATGGAGGCGGATGTACGTGCGATACGGGAAGCTTTGATAAAAAGCGTACCAAAATCCTCTCCAACGGTAATGTTATCTGGGATATCGGAGGAAATGTCTGGAACTGGATAAATTACTATAATCTTGATGATAAACCGGGTCCCTATGGCAACGAATGGATTGAATTCCCATCGATAACCGGTACGGCGACGACTCCAAAATCGCATCTTGTCCCTCTTGCAAGTGTACAGGGATGGTGGAACGACAGCTGGAACTCCGATCAGGGGATAGGTGTATATGATCCATTTGATGACGGCAGCGAACCCAATATGCTTCGCGGGGGAAGTTTTTGGGATGATTATGCAAGCGGTCTGTTCACAGCACTTTTTCAGGAGGAGTCATCTCCTACGGAAAACATCGGTTTTCGCTGTGCCTTTCGACCTTGACGGTCTCCTTGAAGTTTGAGTCAGACATTTTTGAGAAGTTACCTCGATACCTGGTAGGTTACCAGGGCTGCGGCTTTTTTGTTTACAAAAAAGCCGCAGCCCTGGAGTAGCACTACTTGGTGTTGTTCTTCAGCATGGTGACATGATACCCTCACCCAGTGCTGACACTTGGCACTCTATCAATCTTAATAAAAGAAGGGAAACGACATTATGCCCAGCTATGATGCATTATGTTCTCAATGTGGATATGAGGGTATTGTGGTGATGCGGATTGCCAATTTATCAGATTGGGATATGAATGCCATATGCCCTCGGTGTCATCATGGCGAGGGAGCTTTTCATCGAGTCATCAAGCAAGCGGTATGGGTCGCCACCGGGGGATCCAGTCTGCCAAAGAAAGCAGGATCATCAAGTGTCAATGACGAGAGTAAACACAGGCAATGGCAGAAAGAGGACAAGGCTCAGATAGCTGAGGCTCACGACATTGTTAAGCATGGGAAATATGAGGGTTTTTAGCAATTAATTTGGAATGCTAACGAGTCCGTTACAAATCAGGGGCTGATCATTCG
>JADFZC010000313.1 GCA_015232735.1 Oligoflexales bacterium
TCATGGCTATCTCAAGGATACCGAGAAGAGAAAGGGAATCCTGTTTCTGCTCGGGGTGAGCTATCTTTCCGCGACGTCGAAAAACCTGAATTTCGGCGAAAAGTTTTTGCGTTCCCATTTTTTGCAGACCTGGAACCCCTCTGACGGACTTTCGGACGTCTGCGATCTGAAATGCGATGAGAAAAATCCCGATATGGTTCAAAGCATGGGCAAACCGGTAATCTATTTTTATCCTAAGAAGGAGCAGAAAGTCAGCGTGAAGGTCGAAATCCGGGACGGAGATTTCGTTACGACATATCCAAAGTATGACAAGGGCAAAAAAGGCTGGGATATCGTGGCATATCCGGACGGTTCACTGAAGGATGAGGCGGACGGCCAGCAGTACAGCTATATATACTGGACGGGCATGAGCAAGGGGTTTAAGGCTGACCTTTCAGAAGGCTTTGTCGTCAGGGGCGAGGACACCCGCAAGTTTTTACAGGAGACTCTGAAAAAACTTGGTCTGACTCCAAGGGAATATAACGAAATGATCGTGTACTGGCTGCCATATATGGAGCGCCACAAATACAACGTCATAAAATTTCTGGCCAGTGAATACACGGATTACGCGAAAATGGAAATCACTCCGAAACCGGATTCGCTTCTGAGGGTGTTCATGGTCTTCAAGGAGTTTGGCGAGAAACCCAATATCAAGGAACAGAAACTTCCTCCACCATTTGTGCGCAAGGGCTTTTCTGTGGTTGAATGGGGTGGAAGCGAGATAGGCGGAGAGTGGTCTGTGTTCAAGTGATGGTTTTAGATAATGACTCGATTTTGTTTGGCAGGTTAAAGCATTATATACGAACCCACCTCGTCAAGACATGTTGACGCATGTTGACTTTTACAACAAATCATCGTATAAACATACAAGGCTGTTGTAACCCATGAAGTTATAAAGCTATAAATGTAATTTTTACAAAACTGTCAATCTAGCTTCCCAGCCCAAACCATCAATTAACCTATGAGTTTTGCAATGAATTCCATCCCTCAGCCCAAAGGTCGTGAAAGCCGCATTCATGGTTTGGATGCCATGAGAGCTTGCATGATGTTACTAGGGCTGATCGTCCATGCCGCCGGCTCCTATGTGCCAACATTCCCTACAGCCGAGTGGCCCTTTCGTGATCCCAATTCGGCACCTTTGCTGCTCTATGTGGTCCTCTTTATCAAGGTGTTCCGAATGCCGGCGTTCTTTATGTTTGCGGGATTTTTTACAGCGCTACTTTTGGCCCGTCAAAGTGTTGGTGCCTTCTTGCGCAATCGCGGCGAGCGGATTCTTGTGCCACTCATCGTAGGCTGGGCTGTGCTTTACCTACCGACCTATATTGGTTTTACCTACGCCAACACGGGAGAGTGGTTTCTCCGAGAGAGACTTCTTAACATCGGTTGGCAGACGCCCGGAATACTCATGCACCTTTGGTTTCTCTACTACCTGCTTTTTATGTACACGGGCGCCCTACTGGCGCGGCGAGTCGCTCTGCTCTTACCAACAGCCGCGCGCAAGCTGAACGAATTTATGATAAGTGTGCTACAAAGCCGCTGGCGGCTCCCCCTTTTAAGCTTGCCGATGGCCCTTGTGATGTTTCCGGTCGGTTATCTCCCGTCACCGATGACCCTGCTCCCGAATCTTCGAGTTTTCACTGCCTACAGCTACTGCTTTTTTGTCGGCTGGCACCTCTACAAGCTCAAACAAGACCTTGGCCTGCTGGTTCGCGCCTGGCCCACCTATCTATTCGTCGGCGTACTCGCTGCTTGTCTCAATATCTTCGCTCTCATCCTGCTGCTGGGCGGCAACAGAGATCTGGTGACGATGCTGAGCTCTTCACTCTTGTCGGTGATCGCTTGCTGGGGAATCATTCTTGGATTGATAGGAATATTTCTGTACGTTTTTCCCAAGAGATCGCCTATCATGGATTATCTGATGGATGCCTCGTACTGGATCTACCTGATTCATGTACCGATCGTGACAAACACTGCCGCGCTGCTCAAACCATTGACATTGTCCGGCTATAATAAGTTCATCCTCGTCGTTATCGTCGCTACAGCAGTCTCCCTTCTTACCTATCAGCTCTTTGTACGCTACAGCTTCATCGGTGCCGTATTAAACGGACGGCGGAATTTTATTCAAAAAATATCACCGATACCTGTAGCAGTAAACTTCATATCAAGCAACAATAGGAACCAAGTGTGATGCGTTACATATCAATAATAAAAAAGATCGCAAACTGGATTTTGCCGAATTTCGCCAATGACGAGAATGATGTCTATCGCCAGCTGCAACGGCATATTGACTCCTTCCCCGTGGGCTTCCCGGCAACGCCTGGAAGCATGGAGATTGAGATATTGAAGGATCTTTACACTCCCGATGAAGCCCGCCTGGCTCAATGCATTCCATTCGTGCCCGTACCGATCAAAACCATCAAAAGAAAGATTAGAAGACGAGGTCTATCTGCTGATAATATTGAAAATTTTCTGGAGGACCTCTATAAAAGAGGACTCGCCTACAGAAACATCATTAACGGCAAAATCTGCTACAGCCTGGCTCAATTCGTGGTCGGTTTCTACGACTATCAAGTCGATCGAATGTCTGTGTCATTTGCCAAAAACACAATCAAATACATCAAGGATGGCGCCATCGCCAGGGAGCTGGCCCGAACAGGTATTCCGCAAATGCGCACCATACCGATCAACCAGAGCCTGACGCCAGAGAACCGTGTGGCGACCTATGACATGGCTGAAGAGATGATCGCCAGGAAAGAGGGGCTCTTTGCGGTGGCAAACTGCGTATGCCGACAAGCTGCCGAACTCGCCGGCGAGCCAGGCACACACAGACATGCTTCTGAAACATGTCTGTTCTTTGGCGCAATCGCCCAACACTGGATCGATATGGGCAGAGCACGGCAAATCGACAAAGAAGAGTCGCTGAGGATTTTGAAAGAGGCGCAACAGGCTGGCGCCGTGCTGCAGCCAACCAATACGATTGACCCCGATGGCATTTGCTGCTGCTGCAGCTGTTGCTGTGGTTTTCTAAAAGCTGCCAGGCAGCTGCCCAAGCCCGCCGAATCTTTTGCCAACAATTTTTTCGCGGCAATCGAAAAGGCCAAATGCAATGACTGCAGCCTATGCGCAAAAAAGTGTCCTATGGAAGCCATCATCCTCTCAGGCGAGAGACACGAAGTCAATTTGGACCGATGCATCGGTTGCGGCGCGTGTGTGCCTTCCTGCAAAAAGGGAGCGATCAAAATGAGAGAAAAAAAACATCACCTTGTTCCTTATCAGGATTACACAGCGCTATTTACAGCGATCATGCAAAAAAAATCAGGCACCATTGGGCTTTTGAAGATGCTCTTCAAATCAAGATTCTGACTTTGGCAACACAGCTGCATTAGCAGTCCGACTCATCGCGACAGAATCTTGTATGATATTTCCAGACGGTATAGAAATAATATTTTATAAGTCTCTGCTTGTTGAAAACTATAGTAGTGACATCATCCATTCGGGATGTACCATAATTCCGAGCAATATGTGATCTCTCAAGTAATCCGTAAATCTTTCACCTATGACCGCTTCAGCAACTCTGCCAGCAACGAATGTTGGAACAAATGCAACCATGAGACCGGCAGTCTTAAGCCATACGGACGCTTCTTCACAAACTTTGGGGATTTCATTTTTTATAGATTCATAAACTGTGGTTTTCGGTGCTCTCTGGCTGCTCACAAGTTTTGTACATTCATCGTTCAAGGATTTGGCTTCCTGTGATGGTGCGGCCTTTGATAAACCCAACGGATTGACGTTAACGCTTATTGTCATTATAAACTCCTTTTTCTTTTTGATTTGTTGCATTTTGAGGAAAATAAAAAGTTTCAACAAACTATTGTACAAAGGGCATACGGGACGAGACACCAAACTGTCAATAAATAAATTATACTTTTGTGATTAATTAGTCGCTGGTGCGAAATGCACCAGCGACGTATCCTGACGAGCGCAGCGAGTATAGGATCTCCCCGAAATTTCAGC
>JADFZC010000314.1 GCA_015232735.1 Oligoflexales bacterium
AGCTGAACCCGCTCTTCCAAAGGACATAAAATGGGAGACAAATGAAAAAACCCCGCCCATATCATCCAAGGATGCAAAGACAGGAGGCGTCTTTAAAACATATATGGACAGTTATCCCCTTACATTCAGGCTGTTTGGTCCGAACTCAAACGACATGTTCGCAAACTGGAACCGCGCGTTCTGTTTTTTCGATCTTGTCGAAAGGCATCCGAATACCCTGGATTATATTCCAATCCTTGCGACACACTGGGCGGTGATGAAAGATCAGAAGACCGTATATTACAAACTTAACCCGAATGTAAGATTTTCAGACGGGGTGAATGTCACCGCCGACAATTACGTTGAGGCTTTCAAGGCGCTTGGCAGCGAGTTTATCAAGGATCCGTTTTATAACAAGTACATAAAGGAAAAAATCCAGGGCGTGGAAAAGATAGACAAGTACACGATCAAAATAACCGGAACATACTCCAGCTGGCGCGCCCTCGGGGAGTTTACAGTCTCTCCATGGCCGTATCATGCTGTAAAACTTGATGAAAACTGGGTCAAGAGGGACAACTGGACTTCGCCTGTCTGCGTCGGTCCATATAAATTGGACAAGGTAAAAGAGGGTTCCTATGTAAACTTTACGAGGATAAAGAACTTTTGGGGCGAGAGTCATGTTTACCTCAGGAACAGATTCAATTTCGAGAGGATAAACATAAAGGTCATACGAGATGAAAACATGGCTTTTGAGCACTTCAAGAAGGGGGAACTCACAGCGTTTCATGTCGCAACAGCCTCGCGCTGGGAAAAGGATACAGACTTTGATGCGATAAAAAAGGGATGGATTGTCAAAAGAAAAATATATGTAAAATCGCCAAAGGGCATCTATGGAATAATAATGAATCTGAAGGCGCCGATCCTGAAAGAGAGGAATTTCAGAAAGGCACTTCAGCACCTGTTTGATTTCAATAAGATAAATAAAAATATAATGTATGGCGCCTACATCCGGATGAACTCATTTTTTGAGGGGACAGAATATGAGAAGAAGGATCTTGCCTCTTATCCGTATGACCCCAAAAAGGCGGCCGGATATCTTGCAAAGGCGGGATGGAACAAAAGGGGTTCCGACGGAATACTTTTAAACGGCAATGGACAGAGGTGTTCATTTTCTTTGACTTATGGAGGCGAGGGACTTACCAGACACCTGTCGATTTATGTCGAAGACCTCAAGGCCGCGGGGGTTGAAATGAAACTCAGGATGGTTGATTCGGCCAAGTCGTTCAACGATCTTCTGGAGAAGAACTTTGAGAGCGCCCTTGTCAGCATGTCAGGCGGGATCTATCCGGCTCCAAAGGAGTACCTGAACAGCGATTTCGCCAAGATACCGCAAACGAACAACTTCTTCTCCTTCTCAAATCCTGAGGTCGACAGGCTTATTGAGATTTATGAAAAAGACCTCAATTTTGAGAACAGGAAAAAGGCACTAGCCAGGGTCGACGAGATCGTCAAGGATGATGCGTTCTACATTCCCTTCTGGACGGCGCCTTTTATCAGGGAGCTGTTTTGGAATAACCTTGGATACCCTCCGGAACTTGAGCCGGCCTACTCATCGAGTATCAATGATTACTATACATTCTGGTACGATCAGTCCAGGGATGACATCCTTAAGAAGGCGATGAGTTCAAATACGCCCATCCCCGGCGTGAACGACATGATTGAGATGGATCCTCACGGAGTGCTCAAAAAATAAGGCTGGATTTGAAGGAGCTGCAAGTTGTTGGAAAATATATTGGAAGTAAGAAATCTCAAGGTTGAGTTTGAAACCGAACGGAAAAAACTGGTTGCTGTTGACGGCAACTGCTTTGACATAAGGAAAGGAAAGACAACAGGTCTCGTCGGCGAATCAGGCTGCGGAAAGTCTGTCAGCGCATTTTCCATCATGAGGCTGATTCCAAACCCTCCTGGCAGAATTGTGGGCGGAGAGGTTAATTTTGAGGGAAGGGACATCCTGAAGATTCCGATAGACGAGATGAGAAAGATTCGCGGGAAAGAAATCTCCATGATCTTTCAGGAGCCTATGACTTCTCTAAATCCGGTCAGCACAGTCAAGAGACAGCTGTGCGAGATATTTGAGATCCATTACGGCTATCGGGAGAAAGAGAGCGTTCAAAAAGCGACAGAGATGCTCTCCCTTGTAGGAATACCGTCGCCTGAGAAAAGGCTTCGCAGTTATCCGCATGAACTCAGCGGGGGAATGAGGCAAAGAGTCATGATCGCAATGGCTCTCTCCTGTTCCCCGAAGATACTGATCGCCGATGAACCCACCACCGCGCTCGATGTCACGATTCAGGCGCAAATATTGAAACTTATGAACGATCTCAAGAAAAATATCGGAATGTCCACAATATTCATCACCCATGACCTGGGGGTCGTGGCCGAGATGTGCGATGAGGTCATTGTAATGTATGCCGGAAAAATCGTTGAAGTCTCGCCGGTCATGGATTTGTTTGAAAAGCCCCTTCATCCATATACGAAGGGGCTTATGGATTCCATTCCAAAGAGGGGAATCACCAAAAATGAGGGGAGGCTTCCCACCATAGACGGAATGGTCCCTGATCTTTTCACTCCACCGCCTGGCTGCCGTTTTGCCGACAGGTGTCAAAGAAGAAAAGAGGCTTGTGACAAATGCGAGCCTGAGCTGTCGGTAATGGGGTCAGGGGATTCCGTCAGAAAAGTCGCCTGTCACTATCCTCTTGGATAAAGGGTTTGGATCATATGATGAAGGAAAATCTTGTCGAAGTGGAAAATCTGAGAAAAGTGTTCCCTATTTACGGTGGGATATTCTACCGGAAGGTGGCCGAGGTGCATGCCCTTAACGGAGTCAGCTTTTCAGTGAACGAGGGAGAGACCCTCGGGATAGTCGGTGAATCCGGATGCGGAAAGTCGACTCTTGCCAAGACCCTCCTCAGGCTTTACAGGGCTGATGGAGGACGGGCACTCTTTTTGGGACGGGACCTTTTTTCGCTAGACTCAAAAAACATGTTTGAGATGAGGAAGAATATCCAGATGATATTCCAGGATCCCTACTCCAGCCTCAATCCCAGAATGACAATAGGGGATATCATAAGGGAACCTCTTGATATCTATAAGGTAGGTGACAGAAGGCAGAGGGAGGGAAGAGTCGAGGAAATGATCGACATCGTGGGGATGAGGAAAAACGTCCTTTCCCGCTATCCGCACGAATTTTCCGGAGGTCAAAGGCAAAGGATAGGGATTGCGCGCAGCATAATATTGAAACCTAAGCTTGTGATAGCGGATGAACCGGTGTCGGCTCTTGATGTCTCCATTCAGTCCCAGATAATCAACCTCATGAGCGACCTGCAAAGGGAATTCAAACTCACCTTTATTTTCATAGCCCATGATCTTTCGGTGGTCGAATATGTGAGCGACAGGGTGGCGGTCATGTATCTCGGTCACATTGTGGAAATTTCGGACAGAAAATCACTGTTTGAAAATCCGGCCCATCCTTATACGGAGTCTCTCCTTTCGGCAATTCCCGTGAAGGATCCCAGGCAGAAAAAAAGGCGTGTGATTCTTGAAGGGGATGTTCCGTCTCCGATATCCCTTCCCAAAGGGTGTCCATTTCATGCAAGATGCCCCAGGGTGATGGACGCGTGCCGGGCCGAATCTCCCGTTCTCAGCCCGCTTTCCAGCGCAAGTTCGCATAAAGTCGCCTGTTTCAAGGCAGATAAAAAATAAGGTGATCAAATTTGCCTGTTGCATGATAAAATAAAGGGGTGAAGCAAAAGGGGTTCAGGAATGAAGTTTCCTGATTCTTTCATTTATTGAAAATAGTGATCTCTCAAATTGCCATGACAAGGAATATCTGATGTCTGAAAAATGGATTTTGGTAATCGATGATTCGGAAATAGCAAGGCGTGAGATGAAGGAAATTTTGGAAGGCGCCGGGTATCAGGCGGTTTTTGCAGACAGCGGTGCGATGGGCATTGAGCAGTTGAAAATCGAAAAGGACATCAAGCTTATAATTTGTGACTACTACATGCCTGG
>JADFZC010000315.1 GCA_015232735.1 Oligoflexales bacterium
TAAAGTGGTACGCGAGCTGGGTTCAGAACGTCGTGAGACAGTTCGGTCCCTATCTACTGTGGGCGCAGGAAATTTGAGAGGGTCTGACCTTAGTACGAGAGGACCGGGTTGGACGCACCAATGGTGTACCTATTGTCGCGCCAGCGGCACCGTAGGGTAGCTATGTGCGGAAGGGATAACCGCTGAAAGCATCTAAGTGGGAAGCCCGCCTCAAGATTAGATTTCCCTGACGCAAGTCCTAAAGATCCGTTCTAGACCAGGACGTTGATAGGCTGGAGGTGGAAGTGTGGTAACACATGGAGCTGACCAGTACTAATCGATCGTGAGGCTTATTCATACCATTTGCTCCTTACTAGGGAGTATCTTTATAGGTATGATTTCTTCAGTTCTAATATTCTCGACTACTTTCCATCTTATCTTTGCCCGTTCATATTGCCACACATGTCCATTTTGGCTGTGTCCTTAGCGAGGAGGAAATACCCGTTCCCATCCCGAACACGGAAGTCAAGCTCCTCAGCGGCGATGGTACTGCAGTTTAAACTGTGGGAGAGTAGCACGATGCAGCCTCAATAATATTTAAGCCTCGGTGTAAAAACCGGGGCTTTTCTTATTTCAGCGCCAGGTACGTATCCTGGCAAGCGAAGCTTGCTTAGGATCCGTCACGAAATAAATCCATGTATAGGATGTGATTAATTCCTGGGTGGGAAGATGCTTATGGTTTTTCTAGGGCGTGTTGACATTTTGGTAAACGCTGCAAAAGGTTTTTTTCGCTTTTCTCTTCGTCAATGTCCCAAAAATCCTCCTCAATGTATGTTCAATACACCTGCGGTGATTTTGTAACATTTCCTTGATAAAACCGAAAAACCCCTTTTTCGCTTCTTTACCAAAATGTCGACACGCTCTAGTGGGAAAATGTTTTTATTTCCTCACTGAAAAAAGTCTTGCTTTGATCTGATACGAAATCCTTGGCGGTCTTGTTTTTTCTTATAAGTCCCATGTTGATGCCAATAAGCTGTTTATTTGTATAAAGATAGAGTCTTGTATTATCAGAAAAACCGCTTTTACGGCGAAGAAATTCGTTCAGGTCGTTGATTAACGCGGAGTAATTTCCTTTAAATGAGAGATCGGCTTTCAAGATATCTTGTATCACTAAAATCTGGGAGATTTTTTCCGAACCTTCCACCCTGGCTATTATGCTTCCCTTTTTGATGAAGAAAATTCCATTGTTTTTACTAAGCGGCTGAAGTTTTATTCCAAAATTATTCAAATCTCCTATAAATGGGAATATTTTTGCAAGATTTTTTGATGAGTCCAGTTCAATCCATTTGCCTGAAGTGAAATTTTTCTTTTCTGTTCGCGTGAGTTTCGAGCTGGTTTTATCAAATGATAAAGAATCAAAGAAGACTGTCAAGGCACCATCTTTGGGATTTTCGATTGAAGCCATTTTTATCGGAAGAATTTTCCCGAAGATGTTGGTGGTCAGTTTTGTTTTATTATTAAATATCTGGAGGCCGGGCTTAATGAGAATTGTATATTCTTTGAAGAAGGAGTCTTTTTTTGTATAAAGCCCTTCAGTGAGGATATTATTTAACTTAATCTCGATTTTCTGGCTTTCCATATTTGCAGCACCTGAGCCAGTTACTCTTACGTTGTTTAAGCTCTGAAGGGTACCGGGCTTGATTATTCCGATTATTGGAATGATTATAACATCTTCAAATGAAGAATATTTTTGTTTTAGAAGAAGAGTGATGGATTCACCCGTCAATTTTTCAATGTCGTATAGGCTCCAGATTATCGAGTCTTCATTTGGAGAAATGATATCAGGGATATATTGACCGTATTTACTCTCCATTTCGTCCATCGAAGGTGTGGTCGGTGATAAAGTGTAATTGTGTTTGCTTTCAAAAACGGTTTTTTCCTTAACAACTTCATTTTCTTCTTTGGAAGCATTTTCATCCGACTCCCTTTGGTCGTCATTCAGTTCCGCTGAATCTTTTTTGTCTGAATTTGCAACTTCCTGATTCCCCCTCAAAGAAAAAGAGTCGCTTTCGATATCCATATCTGTCTTGATGTCTTTTGAGCCCAATTTTTTCTTTATAAGGGAAAATTTACTGCTGTCAGGATCCTTTTTTCTTTTTAGTTCCTCTTTGTCTTTTTTAATATCTATAACCTCATCGAATGAATCCTCAGAGTATGTGCCTTCTCTTGTATCTTGGGCAGTGCCATTCTTTTTGTTACTGACGGTTTTTGTCAAATCCGCAGCTGGCAGCAATTTCATATTTTTTTCATTTTTCAGGGAACCGGCTCCTGCTTTGTCGGTCGAATCGATTTTTTTGACAAGAATTTTTCCTGATGCTGCCAATACATTTAACTTATCGGAATCTTTTTCCTTGAACAATTTTATTTCAGCATTTTTTTCAGCCAATTTGAATTTTTTATCTCCGGATCTGATCGTTAGATGTTGGTAGCCTTCAGGGAGCTTGTTAACTGGGCTGGAGGATGTGTCCTGTACCTTTTTTTCATTTTCATTTTTTAATGAGCCTAAGTCATTAAGGGTTTTCAATTGACCCGAGAGCAGCTCAACCTCAAATTTCGAATCTGTATCCTCGGATGCCTGAAGCTTGATTTGGGTGTTTGATCCAAGGTCTATGGAGACTCCGGAGATAATTTTGATTATTGCATTTGAATTATTTCCCGTGGAAATGTAGTCATCTTCATAAAGATACTGGTCGATATCCATATCTGTCCAGATTACTGAACTTTCTGGTCTTATCTGTACGTTTCCCTTGAATTTGTCAACTTTGGCAACGGGTTCCAGATCAGCATCTCTAATAACAGTCTCCTGGATTTTTAGAAAAAAAATGACCAGCCCTAATGCGGCTAACCAAATTAAGAAAAATAGGAATTTTTTTTTCATACCAAAAACATTCGATTGGGGTTAAAAATGCAATTGTACATTCGACTATTCGGAAGAAATTATGAAAACTTTAGGTGTCAATGACCTCCAGCATATTTGTATTTTTCTTGGAAAAAAATGAAAATTATGACAGGTCTTGTTTAACCCTTTTTGAAAACACTTTTCGAAATTTTGGAGAAGTCAGGAATTTTACTGATGCAGTATATGTGCCTTTCCTGCGGCGAAGAGAGCAAAGTAGGACAGTATCTTCGAAAAATGATATTTATGGAATTTTGAAAAAAAATAGTTAGTTAGATACCCAATATGAATCTTTTTTTTCCTGTCACATTATCGAGAGAACTATTTACTCAGATTAAAAACCATTCATTACAGATAATTGAAACAGTACCCGGCATAAGATAGTTTTTTCAGCTATCGTAAAAATACGCCATTTTATCAATCTGTGTCTCACCAATTATCCAAAATCCCCTTTTTTATTGTGCTCTTAGATGGACCTTGAAAATATGGTCTCATATTTGCATTCCCTGAATCCATACAGTTTCTCCATATCAATAAGATGTGGCTTGATATTCAGATAGAACAAAATTGCTTAAATCAATCGGAGGGAATATCCTTATGAATCGAATCATAATTTGTTTTTTTATTGTAATAAATCTCATTTCATGTACCGAGAAGGAGGAGCGTCAGACTCTTGCAGGGGAAGATAACGCCAATAATCATGTCGTGTTTCCCAAAAAGTTTATCGGTAATGAGACACAGCTTTATTATGCCCCTTATACTTATTTCGAGGGTCCTGGAACAAAATGGTGGGGAAAAATAGATTTTCCGGATTCCGCCGAAGTCTTATCCGCAAGTGAAAAAGATGATCAGCTCATTTTTACAACGGAAGATAACAGTGTCAAGTTTTCCCTGAAGATTGTAAATAATTCTTCAGACTCTTATGAGGTCCTATTTGAAAATGTCCATCCAAAGTCTATAGAAATTGAGGAACTAAAACGCGATAGTGACAGCAAAGTCCCGGTAGATTCAAATGGGTATCCAAAATTATCCACTGAACCTGTTTCCTATACCATCAATGGGATACCCGGCGTTACAGTCAAAACGACTCAAAATGGCATAAAA
>JADFZC010000316.1 GCA_015232735.1 Oligoflexales bacterium
ATCCCTCAGGTGGAGCGCCAAAGGCATCGAGGTTGCCGGGATGCTGACCGAGCAGGAGCAGAAAGCCTGGATGGAAATCAGGGACGCGTTTTTGAAGCGTTTCAATAACAACCCCATGCTGCTTGATTTGCAGCCTGAAATAAAAGGGCTGAACATAAGATCGGTAAGCCTTGGGAAAGAGCCTTTCATACTCCTTGAAAACGGGGACAAGGTGACGGTCGGCGGGAAAATCAGCGATTCCTATCTTGTCTACAGCATAGAGGAGAAAAAGATTGTTCTGCAGCAGGGAAACAATCTGATCAATTATTATCTGGAAGGTTTATTCAAGTAAGGAGAAAAGCGGATTGACAGACATGGAAGACAGACTTTTTGAAGACAAAAGCGGTTTTTTCCTGAAAAAGCTTTCGGAAACGCTTCTCAGGGAGTCCCTTGTGACAAAAAGAAGGCTTGATGCAAAAACAAGGCCGGACGAATTTGCCAGACTCAGCAGGTATGCCTCGGCCCTCGATGCGGCACTTGATGTTGCAAACAAGGTCTGGTCAGAAATACACGAGAATCCGGGCGGAAGGAATTTGTAGCTTTCGCCCGCTTAAATATGTTTTTTACGATGAACAACAACTGTTACCAAAGGAGATTATCATGAGTTCAGAAGTATCTGGAACATCTTCAGTCAACTTGGACCTGATCACCCAGAAGCTCGGGGAGAAAACCGTCGCGGCGGAAAAAAAGCTGAATGATTTTGCAAACCAGCTGGACCCCAACAGTCCCACGGACATGATCAAGTTTCAAAAGTACATGCAGGAGTGGACCATCGCTGCAGACCTTCAAAGCTCGACAATAAAGAGCCTCAGGGACGTCCTGAGAAACGTGATCGATAAAATGTAATAACAGAGGGCGGGCAAAAATTTGAACGGGAGCAGTGAAATCATAAAGCTTTTAACGGAGATTGCCTTCATGGCAGCCCTAAGGGGAAAATCCGCCGAGGCAAAGACCATACTTGACGGAATAGAGTCCCGCATGGACAGGGACCCCGGGGCGCTTATCATAGGCAGGGCGCTTACAGCCCTCAGCCTCAGGAATTTTGACGAGGCTGCGCTGCTGCTCGAAACCCTATGCCGTGACAAAAGGCCCTCGCCTGAAGCCAAGGCCCTGCTCGGGCTTGTCCATCATGTTTCAGGAAGTGAAATGAAGAAGCGGGAAACGCTTTTTGAACTATTGAAATCGGAAGACTCAGGAGCCAGAAGGCTGGCCCAAAGTCTCCTGTAGACTTGCGAAGGAGTTAGGGAATGATAGGAAATGTCTCGGGAATATCACAGGCCGCTGGAAAGGTTCCGGCAGAAAAAATGATGCCAGTCAAGGTGTCGGACAGTGAAAAGTTCCAGGCGCTCGTAAATGACAAATCGTCGTCGGGTATTCAGACCGGACAGGAAACCGGCCTTGGAGATACGATCCTGGAAGGTATCCAGGACATCAAAAACGGTTACGATCACAAGCTTGAAAAAATAGACAGCAGCCTGTCTTCAGAAAAACAGATGGATATCGCGACAATATTGAAAATCCAGCTCGACATGACAAAGCTGATGATCCAGGGGGAGCTGATCAACAAGACCGCAAGCCAGATGACAAACAATGTGGATACCCTTTTAAAAAGCCAATAGATTGGTGGTGGTGTTATGACAATTAACAAGATTATGAATAAGACAATTTTCAATTTCGCAAAAACCTTAAAGCCTGCGCTGCTTGTTTTGCTTTTTGGACTTCTCGCCTCCTGCAAGGCGGATCTTTACTCGGGCCTGACCGAGAGAGAGGCCAACGAAATGCTTGCCATTCTCCTCAATAGCGGAATGGACGCCGAAAAGGAGTATGCCGCAAGGGGAGACACTGTCAAGCTTCTTGTAGACAAAGGCCAGATGGGAAAAGCGATACAGATGCTGAAACAAAATGGATATCCCCGCGACAAGTTCTCGAACATGGGTGATATTTTTGGAAAAGAGGGACTCATATCGTCACCGACCGAAGAGCATGCCAGATTCAGATATGCGCTTTCGCAGGAGATTGCCGAGACGCTTTCAAACCTGGATGGCGTTCTGGCCGCCAGGGTGCATATCGTGCTTCCCGAGGAAAAAATGAAGAAGGGCGAGGAAAAGCCGTCCGCCTCGGTTTTTCTAAAGTACGCGCCCGGGGTTGCAATTGATACCCTCGTGCCGCAAATAAAGACGCTCGTAAGCAACGGCGTCGAGGGACTGGAATACGACAGGGTCAGCGTCGCGCTGTTTCCGGCGACAAAGGATATCGAAGATGCCGCGAGGGCATCGGGCGGCTTTTTAGGCGCAAAGTCTGCAAAAGGATTTTTTGGCGGTTGGAAAAATTTCCTGGCGGCCCTCTTCGTGATTTTTTCAGCAGGCTGCTGTCTGGCCTTGTTCGGAAAGGAAACATTGCTGAGGCAGCTTAAGGAATTTTCCGTAAACCTGACAAAAATGATAAAAAACAGGGCATTGAAAACCGAGTAGGGAAAGAATGAACATTCAAGGCGGACACAGCGCAATTTACGAAAACAAAGGCGGGCCATCCTTAGCGGCTTTTGGGAATGTTTCCGACAAAGCCGGGCTGCTCACTCAGATTCTGTCATTCAATCATTATCCTGCATATTACATACACGATTCGTGGATTGAAATTCTTACGAAGGAAACGAAGATCCAGGGCTGGCTGGACATCAGATATTGCGGTGAATCCTTCTCCAGGTTCATTCTGGAAAAACTTGACCTCACTGACAGTCACGATTACGATTTTTCCGCTTCGGAAAAAAGACTCGCGCTTCTTCCCCCCCAGGATCTTGAAAAACTGGTTTTGTACTGCGGTATCGCAGCCAGGCATCAGGTCATCGGCTCTGTCATAAGCAGGCCGGCACAGCATAATATCAGAAGCCTTATTTCCGACCAGGGATACAGCTTCGCAGTAAAAAGCGCTCCATATCTTTTTCCCCAGGGGGTAAAATTCGGCACAGACCTCAAGCTTGAAAGCGACTGTTCCAATATTTTGGAAATATTGTATTATCCCGGATCATTGTGCCTTGGGCTCATATTGGGACACTGCTCAGCGGCGTTCACAAAAAGGCTTCTTCTGAAGCTTCCCTCTGATTGCAAGGCGGGATTCGACAGCGCAAAGATGTTTGAAGAACAGGGCCATGAAAGAAAACTGGCAAAAATCATCGTTCAAAAACTGCTAAGGGAGGTTTTTCCGCAATGGAACCTTTTGTAAAAGACATATCGAGTCCATATCCTGTAAACCCGGCAATACGGGTCCTCAAATCAAAAGACTACAGGGACTGCCTGTCAGCCATGGATATACTCAGACAGGCCAAAGTCAGGGCCGACGAAATAATATCCGAGGCAAAGGCGGCATATGAGAACCAGGAAAGGCTTGGTTTCAAAGAGGGTCTCGACCGTGCCAGGAGGGAACAGGCAAAGGAGGTCTTCAAGGCTTCGCTTCATCGCAAGAAGTTTTTCAAGTCGCTTGAGAGCGAATTTACAGGCATGGTGATTTCAGCGGCCGGAAAAATAATCGGTGATCTGCCCCCTGAAGACCAGATTGCGAAAATGATCCAGTCAGTGCTCGATCAGTACAGCATGTCAAAAAACATCTCAATAAAAGTTTCCCCCGAAAACGTCGATCTGCTTAAGCAGGATATCGGAGGTCTTCTGAAGGATGACACGGAGCACAAGATCATCAAAATCGAGGAGGATCCATCCCTGGCTGACGATGAGTGCATTCTGGAGGATGATCTTGGTGCAGTTGTTGAAACCGGAATTCGAAATCAGCTTGCGGCGCTCCGTGACGCTCTTTCCGAAAGCTATTGTCTTCAAGAAAATTAATTAGTCGCTGGCACTTTCAGCGCCAGCGACATATCCTGGCGAGCTCCGGCTCGCATAGGATCTGTCGCGGATCATCTACGATCTATTTGTTAGTTCCAGGTAAAGATCTCTCCACGAAGGATTGATTCTATTAATGCCAATATCGGGTCAAACAATAGGCAGCCGC
>JADFZC010000317.1 GCA_015232735.1 Oligoflexales bacterium
AGAGAGCATCTCGATCAGTTGGAAATAGAACTTATAAATATCGAGGCCAATGGTTCAAGCGATGCCAATAGTGTAATAAACAGCATATTCAGGCATGTTCATACAATAAAAGGAGGAGCTTCCTCTGTAGGGATGAAATCCATAGAAGATCTGGCACATGCTATGGAAAATATTTTGTATTGCATTAAAAAGGAAAAAATGGAATTCAGCTTGAATACAATAAATCTTCTCATAGAGGGAGCTGATCTTTTAAGGTTCATTATCAACAATCCCGGTGAGGATGTTGCTGAAAAGAAAAAAAGGCTTAAAGATCTGTTTGGCGTTCTTCCACTTTCCACCCGAGTTGATGAGGCAGTCGTTTCGAAAAATAGTGGATATCAAACATACTTTGAGAATCAGGACGGCGGTCAGGGCGTATTATCATTCGATAATGGCAGTCATAAATCAGAAAGCGGACAAGTCCTGCCGAAAAATGAAATTTGTGATATTGACAAGCATGAGGAAACAGACCCCAGCCCCAATGATGGGGTAAAGATATTTCAAAACGATATCGAAGGGCAGAAACAGCTGAAGGAACAGGCACATTCTGAGACAGTTCAAAATAGACCGGATATGAGTGAAGAGGGGAGAAGGCAAACCGGCGAAACAATTTCAGGTGCCAATTCCGATGAAAAACAAAAAAAGGACGGCGCGCATTCCAACAGGTCATATGAGTCTGTCAGAGTCAGGATTGATTTGCTTGACAAACTGATGATTCTGGCTGGAGAATTGGTACTTATCAGAAACCAGTACCTCATGACAACCGATCGCAACAATCCCAAAACCCGTACAATCACACAGAGAATAGACTCTGTTACAAGTAAGATTCAGGAAACGGTAATGCAAACACGCATGGAACCCGTTGCCAATCTGTTTAACAGGATCGCCAGAATCGTCCGGGATCTCTCAATTCAACTTGGAAAAAATATAAATGTCAATCTGATAGGCAAGGAGGTGGAACTTGACAGATCAATACTCGAGGCACTTAGCGATCCCATCGTCCATATAATTCGAAATGCTTGTGATCACGGAATAGAAGAGCCTCACGTACGTGTGCAAAAAGGCAAAAATCCACATGGACAAATCACCGTAAAAGCCTTTCACTCAGGTGGTCAGATAAACATTCAAATAATCGACGATGGCCAAGGGATCGACATTGAAAAAATAAAGGCAAAGGCAGTTGAGAAGAGGATAAAAACCGAGAGTGATATTGCCAGAATGACCACTTCTGAAATGATGCAGATTCTCTTCATTCCAGGATTCTCTTCGAAAGATAAGGTCACTAACATATCGGGACGCGGCGTTGGCATGGACGTTGTTCGTGAATCCATTGGAAAACTGAGGGGAAGTGTTGATCTAAGTTCAAAATTTGGCGAAGGTTCAACCGTTACATTAAAGCTTCCTCTTACCCTGGCGATCATCCCCAGTCTGATAATATCCTCCTCTGGATATAAATATGCGTTGCCGCAGACCTGTGTTGAAGAGGCTGTTTCAATGTATGCTGAAGATGTGTTCAACAAAATAGAGATTGCTGGAAATCTGGAGGTATACAGGCTTAGAAATCAGCTTTTAACTTTGATAAGGCTTGATGAGATACTGAAAAGGTCAGAACCTTTCTCTGCTGATGTGAGGTCGCAAATCTGCAAACACTATCTGGAGGAAAGGAGAATTCTTCACAAGGAATACAAATCCACTCCTCCCGATGAGATAAATCATAAATCTTTTCCAACATTCAATTTCGTGGTTATTCATTTCGGAGACAACCGCTATGGGCTTGTTGTGGATAAAATATTCGGAGTGGAGGAAATTGTTGTATCGCCTATGCATTCCTATCTTAAAACCTGCGGTATTTTCGCGGGAGCCACAATTATGGGTGATGGCCAGATAGCCCTTATTCTTGATCCTGTCGGAGTTGCAAAACATACTCAAATAAGTTTTTTAAAAACCAAGCAGGAAATTTGCGATTCAAACAGGGAAAAAAAGGAAGAATGTGGCATGACACATGAATCCATCCTGATATTCAAGAGCGGGCCTGAAGAACAGTTCGCAATGGAACTCTCAAAAATACGACGTGTGGAAAAAATTTCCATCACGCAGATTGAAAAAATTGGTACCATGGAGTTCATCAAATTAAAAGACAATATAACAAGACTGATAAGAATAGACAAATACCTGAATGTGTCACCTTGCGTCATTAAACCGGAAATGTTTTTAGTTTTTCCTCGCGACAATGAAGTATCCTTTGCCATAATGGCATCCGAATTGATCGATATTGATGAATTTTCCTACGCGTTTGAGAGAAATCCTTTCATGAGTCACGACGGGATTGTCGGTACCGCCAATATCGAAAACAAAATCACTGTATTTGTAAGTTTTGACTATTTGAAAAAAAATCTTTTGGAGACTTTGGGCAAGGATGAGAATAAAGTGGCCTGACTGAAATTTTGCGAGAATTAGCCTGTCAGGGAACAATCAGGAGGACACCCATAGATGAATTCGGAAATGGCCATAGATTTAAACGTGATGCAGTTCTGCACTTTCAGAATTGAACACAGACTGTTCGGCATAAACATTGTTTCTGTCAAGGAAATCAATCATGAAATCAATTATACCCCCATAGCCCATACCCACCCGGCGGTAAAAGGATACATGAACCTCAGAGGACAGATTGTTCTTTTGATATGCCTCAGGAATCTCCTGGGATACCCTGAAGTTCAGCTGGAAAATCAGAGTGTCATTTTTTTCAAAACATCGCTTTTTGAGTTCATGGGAATCATTGTTGATGAGGTAGGTGATATCACAAAGGTTGACATATCGCAAATTGAGTTCGTGGATTTATGCAAAAAATCATCAATAAACACCGAGATACAGCATATAAATTCTTTCAAGGCCGAAAAGCACAAGATTGCACATGAATTGATAAAGGGGGCTTGCAAACTGCAAAATGAATTGATGATGATTCTCGATGAATACAAGATTATTCCAGCTTTCAGCAAAAATGATTTGGATTAGCGCGAGCCTGCATTTTGGTAAAGGCGGAAAAAGGTTTTTTTCGCCTTTCTCTTGAGTCAATGTCCCAAAAATCTTCCTGGATTTATGTTTAAGACACCTGAGGCGATTTTTGTAATATTTTCTTGATAAAACCGGGAACCCCTTTTTTGACACTTAACCAAAACACAGGAACGCCTTAGAGAAAAAAAGGATAAATAAATGTCATATGAAAAAAAAGTAAGAGTCATGATAGCTGATGACTCAAAGCTTTTTCAGTACTTTTTGGAGTTTTTTTTCAAGACCATTCCTTACGCCGAAATCATTGGAATAGCAGATAATGGGAAAAAAGCGATTGAACTTATTGAGAAAAACCCTCCGGACATTCTTACTCTAGACATAAATATGCCGATAATGGACGGCCTTCAGATGCTTGACCAGCTGAATCAGCTTAGAATTTCAAACCGTGTCACTCAGGAATTTAAAATAATCATTGTAAGTTCTCTTGCAAAACGAAGCGCAAATGAAACAATTAAGGCGCTGCAAAAAGGTGCTTTCGATTTCATTACAAAACCGGTTACAAACTCCCCATCAGAATCGGTGAAGTATCTGAATGATAATCTATTGCCAAAAGTAGCATATGTTGCATCCATTCTGGGTATTCCCGTTGACACCAAAAACAATTCTTTCGACCCGGCTTTCGTGCCCAGTAAAAAGACCATGTCGATGCCTGACGAAATGCCGGATGCAAAGGTCGAAAGAAATGTAAAAGCGATTGTGATGGGAGTATCGACTGGAGGTCCGCCTGCACTGGTTAAAGTTCTTCCCGCTATTTGTCAAAAAGTTGATTTACCGATTTTTATTGTTCAGCATATGCCGCAGGAGTTCACCGAGTCTCTGACAGATCATCTGAAAAACGTCTGCAGTCATAAGGTAAAGGTTGGGGTTGATGGTGAGCTTGTTCAACCAAAAACCGTCTACATTGCACCTGGGGATAATCATATGGTAATT
>JADFZC010000318.1 GCA_015232735.1 Oligoflexales bacterium
CAGATATCCATGCGCGGCATGAAGCTGAACACCATCAAAACCGGCTTTTTTAGCTCTGATGATCGCCGCGACGAAGTTATCGATGATGACGTTTATCTGTTCAACCGTCAGTTCCGAGGGAGTTTCTTCATTGAAATGCTTGTCCAGGATTGCCGAGGGCGCGACAGGTTTCAATCCTGTGATTTTTGAACGTGTCTGCCGTCCGCAGTGGGCAATCTGGAGGAAAATAGGCACGTCATGCCCATGAACTGCGTCAACCAGGTCCTTGTAGGCCGCGATCGATTCATCATTGTCTATCATCAGCATTCCCTGATACGGCGATTTTCCGTCCTGCCGGATTCCCGCGTACCCCGTGATGATCGCTCCCACGCCGCCTTTGCACAGCTGTATGTACTTTTCCTTGAGAAGGGGGGTGGGAAATCCACGGCTGTCAGCCATTCCCTCATGCGTTGCTGAACGGACTATCCTGTTTTTTAACGTGATGCCTGAAAAAGAAAAAGGCATGAAAGGATCATGTGCCATATTTGGTTCTCCTGTTTTTTCAAAAATAGAAATCTTAAGCCTTTTTAAGCAGTATAGACATGTTGTTGCCGTCTATTCCGATGGAATTAACTATCGCATGGTCTATTTTTCTGATTTCTGTATTATTATATATGAAATGAAAATTACTCTCATCATCTGAAAATTTTAAATTGCAGGTTGGCGGTATTTCCCCTTTGTCGAGGGCCATGGCTGAAGCAGCTATGCCAAATCCTCCCGCGGCTCCCAGTGCCTCGCCAAGGCTTCCCTTTATGGTTCCTACGCAGATGGAAGGCCCATTATTGCCAAATACGCTTGAAATAGCCTTCAGTTCCTCTTTTTCCGGAGCACCTTCGGAATTCGCATGGGCGCAGATATAGGTGCTTCCGACATCGCCGGGTGTCATCCTGTTTTCAGACAATGCCTGCCTGATGCAGTCCGATATTCCACGTGAAGTATCCAGGTTGTTGGCCATCCCGTACCCGCACATTTCAGCGTATATGCGGGCGTTTCTTTTTTGCGCGTGGGCCATGCTTTCAAGCACGATTACTCCCGCACCTTCGGAAACAAACATATTGTTCGGTTTTGCCGCTGAACCTTGTGATGCTTCACTTCTCGAAGAGACAAGTCCGGAAAGCTCAAGGCTCCTTTGGAGCGCGTCGCACCATCTCTCAACCCCGCCCGCAACTATCAAGTCAGCCCTGCCGATTTTTATCAGATTGTAGGCATATGATATGGCATTGAGGCCGGAGGTCATTCCGGAAGTTATGATCGTGTTGTATCCCCTCATCCCAAAAAGAAGGGCGCAGTATCCTGGCGCCGTGTTGGGGACTGTATTCTGGTATATGACAGGGTTGACGAATCTGGGCCCTTTGTTGTAAAGCCCCTCGATATGCCTTGTATTGTTTTCGATGCATCCGTAAGCGCTTCCAAATATGATTCCGCAATCGGAAAGGTCGAGGCCGTTTTTCACTAATCCAGCATCATCGAGCGCGAGTTCCATGGCCATCGCAGCGTATTGGATGTATCTGTCCATATATTTGGTTCTCTTGTCATCCCCGAACCTGGACAGTTTTCCGTAATCGAAATCGTCTATTTCGATTGAAGGTATGCCGCCTCTCGCCCCTCCCGCCGTTTTAACCTCTCTCAGGGGGGTGCCACGATGCCTGGATAGTGCCGACCAGAAATCGTCCTTTCCGATTCCTATGGGGCTGACCACCCCCAGACCGCTAATGACTACGCGCTGCATTTTCATTATCCCTCATGTGTTTCTTGAACATTACGGCGGCATAATTACCGGAAAAAGCCGCTGAAAGTGACATCGCCACGTTTATTTTCGCCTTTCTCGCCTTGTTTGGAACAATATCCAGGTCGCATTCGCTGTCGGCGGTAACATGGTTTATGGTCGGGGGCGCAAAATCATCTTTTATGCTAAGCACAGTTGCAATGGCTTCAATGGCGCCAGCCGCTCCCAGCGTATGTCCGACCATAGGTTTTATGGTGGATGCCATAATTCTTTTTGTGTGGGCTCCAAGAACCCTCTTTATCGCATTTGTCTCCATCACGTCATTGGCTTTGGTACCGGTTCCGTGAAGATTGATATAATCTATGGCGTCTCCGGGCAGACCGCTTTCCCGAAGCGCATACTCCATAGCTTTTGCCAGGCCAGGGCCTTCCCTGTCTGGCTGGGTCGGATGGTATGCATCGTTGCTGAATCCGTATCCTGCGTATTCGGCATATATTTTTGCGCCCCTTTTGACAGCGCTTTCCTCCCTTTCGAGAACAAGGATTCCTGCGCCCTCGCCAAGGGCGGTCCCGTCCCTGTCCCTGTCGTAGGGCCTGATGCGGTCGCTCGGCGTGATTGCGCGCAGCGCCGAAAAACCGCTGAAGACAAATTCGGACAGGGAGTCGCTTCCCCCTGCCAGCATGATGTCGGCCTTTCCGGCTCTGATAAGGTCCGCAGCGTATCCGATGGAGTTTGTTCCTGATGCGCATGCGACACAGACAGTCGATTTCGGTCCCCTGAGAGAAAACTTTTCCGCAACGGCATCTGTCATTATGTGGAAGGTATGCTGTTTTTCGAGGTTTCTATAATATTTTTCCGAATCGCCCATAAACTGGCTTCTGTAGAATTTCTCGAAACTGGCTATTCCGCCCATTGTTGTCCCGAGAATCACGCCCACCCGGTCATTGCCCTTGCTGTCAAGTTTCAGGCCGGCGTCCTCTATTGCCATTGCCGCTGCATTTACCGCGAACATGGCTGCACGGTCCTCAAAATCGTCTTTGCCATAGTCACATTCCCTGACCTGGCCTGCTATTTTGCATCTGTAAGGAGAAACATCAAAAAGGGTGACGCTCCCGACGCCTGTCACTCCATCCTCCAGATTTCGCCTGAATTCGGAGAGCGACTTGCCATTTGCGCAAATGACGCCAAGCCCTGTTACAACTATCTTCTCCTGTTTCATTTGAGATCTCCTTCTACATGTACTGTCCGCCGTTGACATTGATAACCTGTCCGGTCATATAGCTCGAAAGGTCAGATGCCAGAAAAACAGCGACTCCCGCCACTTCAGCGGTGGTCCCGAATCTTTGCATCGGTATGAAATGTTTGCTTGCCTCAAGTATTTCAGGTCTTACCTTGCTTATCATCTGAGTTTCGATGAAGCCCGGGGCGATAGCATTCACCCTTATGTTTTTCGCTCCGACCTCCTTGGCCAGGCATTTGGTAAAGCTTATTATTCCGCCCTTCGAGGCGCCGTAGTTTGCCTGTCCCGCCTGTCCCATGACGCCAGTAATGGATGTCATGTTTATTATGTTGCCAGATCTTTGCGACATCATCATCCTTGTCGCCTCCTTGCAGCAGAAAAAGAGGCTGTTGAGATTCGTGTTGATCACGTTTTCCCAATCCTGCTCCTTCATCATCATAAGAAAACAGTCTTTTGTTATTCCGGCGTTGTTTACGAGGATATCAAGTTTTCCCAGCGAGGTTTTTACCGCAGCGAACATCTGTTTCACCTGATCCTGGTTTCCTACCGAGGCACCGAAGATCATCGCTTTTCGTCCCATGCCTTCTATGATCTCCTGGACTTCCATGGCACCCTTCTCGTCGCTGTTGTAATTGACCACAACGTCGGCACCTTCGCTTGCGAATTTTAACGCTATGGCTCTGCCGATACCTTTTGAGGCTCCGGTTACAAGTGCTGCTTTGCCGTCAAGCATTCCCATTTTTGTGCTTAGCTCCTTATATGAAAAATAATCCTAAAAACAAAAAATCCTTTTATCCGCTCCCTTTAAATTATCAGTCCGCCGTTCAGGTGGTGTGTCTGACCCGTTATGCAGTCAGCCTTCCCGGAGGCTAAAAACAGCGCGTTGCCAGCGACGTCCCTTGCCCTGCAGAGACGGGCGCCGGTATATTTCATGACCTTGGCGAATTCCTTCTGGAATTTTTCGGAATATTTGGAAAAATCCTCTTCGAGGACGCCATAGGTGATGCAGTTGGTCTGGATATTGTAATTTATG
>JADFZC010000319.1 GCA_015232735.1 Oligoflexales bacterium
ATCAGGAAGTGACGAAAATTGGCATTTACCCCTGGGTGAAATTGACTCCCCTCATATTTTTTCCCATTTTTTCATCTGCAAACGCTAGTACCTCTGATCCAATCGGCAAAAATGAATCTCCATATGATCTGGATAAAATAGATGTTCCACGGGAGAATATTAAAAGATGGTTTGAGGAATCTTCAAAAAATACTGTAAAAATATCTCTTTATGATAATGTAAAGGAAATTGGAATATCGAAATATACGGATTATATCGAAGATCGAACCGGATCCACCGATATCAATACAATAATCAGCAGTTCCTATGGGACTATCAATTGGAAACCTTATCGAACTGAAAAAATTCCATCTTTTGGATATACCAACTCGGTCTATTGGGTAAAATATCTTATTGAAAATGAAAGTGACCTGAGAGACCAATACTTTCTGGAGCTAGCATATAACCATCATTCCTATGTTGATTTTCATATAATTTATCCTGATGGAAAAAATATGACCGTGAAAACCGGAAACTTCCTCCCATATGCAAAAAGAATTTTCGATTATCATAACTTTGTCTTTCCAATGCAAATACCCAAAAAAAGCAGTATCTTTGTCATTCTCAGAAGCCAAAGCGTCAGATCCATGCTGTTTCCAGTAACTATCTGGAATCCAGACTATTTCCACGCGATCAAATCCCGGGAGCTCACAGTCTTCGGATTCTACTATGGAATGCTGGCGGTGATGATTCTCTATAATATCTTTCTTTTTGTTTCAATTCGTGACAAAGCATACATAATTTATTCTCTATATGTCATCTCATATTTTATTTTTCAGGCATCCATGAACGGCTTGTCATATAAGCATTTTTGGCCTGAAAATGTCTATCTCGGAAATTTCGCGGTATATATTGGTCTTTCTTTCAATAGCCTTCTACTTGCGATTTTTGCCCAGGTTTTTCTTCAGACAGGAAAAAGACAACCCTTCTTTCATCGCCTTATAAGTTTCATTCTCTATCCTGGGGCATTCATAGGTATTATTCTCTCTTTGACTTCATCAAAAAGCATCGGGCCTTACGGAAATGGCCTTTCTCTTGTCACGGTCCTTTTACTCGCCATTACAGGTATTTCATCGCTTATCAAAGGATACAGGCCGGCACGCTACTATGTATTTGCCTTTAGCACGATTTTCATCGGTATTGCTCTTCTTGCGCTAAGAAATGTTGGAATTCTGCCTTCAAATGCATTTACCGAGTATGGTGTTCAAATTGGTTCGGCTGCAGAAATTGTTCTTCTGTCTTTTGCTCTTGGCGACAAAATACAAATTGAACAAAAACAGGCGCAAGAGGACATTGAGGCTTTAAACAACAGCCTTGAATTAAAGGTCGATGAAAAAACAACTGAACTTAAAGAAGCAAATCAGAAACTCTTGGAAATTGACAAATTAAAAACTCGATTCTTTCAAAATGTTTCTCATGAGCTTAGGACACCTTTAACCCTTATTTTGAATCCAATTGAAATAGCACAGGCAGATTATCCTTCCGACAGGAATATCTCATCTGTTTATAAAAACTCAAAAAGGCTGCTACGACTTGTGAACCAGTTGCTTGATTTTCAGAAATACTCGATTGCGGGAAGCCGGATCGAGCTTGGCCCTGTAAATCTTACTGATCTTGTTATCTCCATAGCCGACTATTTCGTGGAAACTGCGAAAAAACGAAACATAAGTTTCTCACTTAAAATCAATGATTCTTATAATGATGAAGTAATCCATCAAAAAATATTTGTCAAAGGTCATATTGATGCGCTTGAGAAGATAATTTTCAACTATCTTTCCAACGCACTCAAATATGTCAAAGAAAATGGAAACATAATTTTGCGTCTTCAGAAAATTGAAAATAAGGCTGTCATTTCTGTTACCGATAATGGAATTGGAATTAGCATGGAAAACCAGAAAAAACTTTTTAAACTATTTTCTCAAGTTGATGAATCATCTTCCAGACCATATGAGGGCACAGGCCTGGGACTCGCGCTCACCAAGGAACTTGCTGAAAAAATGAATGGAACAGTAGAGGTAACTAGCACCGTTGGAGAAGGCAGCTGTTTTTTGGCTACATTTCCAATTTATACGGTTGAAAAGCCGACCATAGACCTCCTTTCCATTATTGGTGACAGTGAATTTCAGGAGAAGCTTCTCCACATTGCTAAACTTAATTCCCATTTTTCCTCAATCAATAGTTACAATGATCTGTTTGAAGCAAAATCATTTTGCACCATGCACCGTATACTTAATTTAATAATCGATGAAAGCATGCTCGGAAAATACGGAAATAAAGCTCTGAGGGAGATCTGTGAATGCAATGAGAATATGAACATCTTCATCCTTAAGTCATCAGACAATACAGAATGCTTAAAGGAGCTTCGAGAATTTGATATTTTTCCAGAAGAGCTGAAAGCACCTTGGAATCCCGAAGAGATTATTCATAATTTGTCAAAGAATATCGCAGCAAAATCGAATAAATCTCATTCCTATTCTCATAATGTGAAAGAATGGCTCCTGGCTGATGCCGATGCAGATTATTCAAAAATGGAAAAAGATATTATGGAAAATATGGCTGAAGCAGATTCCTGTATCTCAGGTTCACACATTCTTGTGGTTGATGACAATATCGATATGATTCATCTAATATCCAGTTATCTAAAAAATGAAAAATTTCATCTGTCCATTGCGCTAAACGGGAGAGACGCATTATCGAAATGCCAGAAATTAAAGCCTGATCTTATTATTACAGATTGGATGATGCCTGTAATGTCAGGTCCCGAACTTATTCAGCAGTTAAAAACAAATAGAGCGTTTGCCTCAATACCGGTAATTCTCCTCACAGCCAAGAGTGATGAAATCAGCAAAAAAGAGGGAACACATTACGGTGCTGATGCATTTCTTGGAAAACCCTTTGATCACCTGGAGCTTGTCAGTATGATTGGAAATCTTTTAAAACTAAAGGAAGGCGAAAAACAGATAGCATTGCTTAACCAGGAAATTTCAAGCGGCGTTTTAAGACGCTTTCTACCTCAGGAATTAATAAATGGAATTCTAAACGGTGAGGAAATATTTGAAAATAAACCAAAAATTAGCCGTATAACAATTCTCATTGTTACACTTACTGGTATCAAAAATGCAATCAAGGAAATGTATCCAGATCATATTTCACGTCTCTTGAATGACTATTATTTGGAAATTACAAAAATAATTTTTTCCAATAGGGGGGTCATTGATCGTTTTGAGGATGGATCAGTCCGAGCGCTATTTGGTGCCTTATCGTCAGCTTCTCCTGATGTTCTGGTTCAAGACGCATGTAACTCCGCTCTCGAAATAGAAAAAAAGGTTTGTGGGATGATTCCAGACTGGAACAAAAGATATGATTGCTCTTTAAGTTACAGGATGGCTATTCATTATGGGGAAGCGCTAGTAGGAATGATCGGTAGCCCTTTGCGAACAGATTTCACTGCCATTGGCTCAACTGTTCATTTTGCACAATATCTAGATACTCTCGCAAATGACCACGAAATTATTATATCCAGAGAGGCTCGCGACCATATTGACCCTGATATGTGGGTCAATCGTGATGATCCAAATATTTCAGATAATAAAAATGATCACGTTTTATCGCGACTTATCAATTCAAATTTAGAGAGAAAGAAAGCAGTATGATTATTTGCTGAAAGCGTCAATAATTTGACGCTGGCAATACATAAAAATCCCACAACCGTTCGAAGAGAATCCACCTCATCAAATATATAGTAAATTTTTTCTATTAGTTTCCGAAAACAACTAAGAAGTACCAGAATGTATGTAGGCTTGTTTAAACCACTCCCCTGTTTGGGAACGAAAGGGACGCAAATCCTGATGAGCAAAGGTGATATTTTATCTCTAAAAAAAGGATTGAAACTCCAAGAGAGTGCATATCCGAATGAAGTTTGCCGGGAGCCTCGTAATTCCAGCGATTTTTCACGCCATAAAAACCTGATCTGCAAAATTGTCAAGAC
>JADFZC010000320.1 GCA_015232735.1 Oligoflexales bacterium
AGCAGTGAGCCTGAGAACCACACAAGTTGGAATTTTTTGTTTTCAAGCACGAAGGCGATTTTTTTCTGGATAAATTGCATTGTTTTTTTCCTTGTATCCGGACACGATGACAATAATTGTTATGAAAATCAGCAGTGAGGCATCAATTATGATTCCTGGATAGTTTTGAAATGGTGTGTATCTGTAGTTTTTTGGCACAGTGAGAAGCGCAAAAGAAATGCAATACCACTTGTCAAAGCGTATTGCAGGGGGGAGGTTTATGTAATACATGAGGGGAAAAATGATATGCAAGAGCTTATAGTTATAGGATAGATTCGGGAGAACCAGCATGATTGCTGTAAGAAGTGTGATTTTTCTGAACCGGTCTTTTTCGATAAAACAGAGATAGTAGGCGATAAACAAGCCTATTGGAGCACTTATTAAAAAATATAACTTGTAGAAAAGGGAAAAATCGCGCGTTCCTGTCGCCATTTCAATAAAGTAGCTGATCATTCCAAAAAGCGAATGGCCGTAATCGTAGTGGCCTTTCATTGCGTAAAGTTCATTGAAGATCTGTAGGTTTCTGCCAAATCTACGGATATTTGCTATCAGAGTTCCTTCCATTATCAGAAGAGATCCGAGAGTCAGGGTTCCGGCAAAAACAAGAAACAGGACGGCCTCGCGATAGCGTTTTTCAGACAGGAACAGAAGGACGAATATTCCGGGAGTTGCCTTCATGGACGTGGCGCAGGCAAGAAAAAAAGCCGACCACATGAATTTTTTATCAAAGTAGGTGATGAAGAAAAGCCCCATGAAAATGAATACCATGCCTTCGAGGTTTCCGCGTTGGAGCGTGAACCATAAAGGATAGGAACAAAGGGTGAGTGTGGCTGTAACGAAGGCGGCAAACCATGGATCAGTGTTTGTTCTGGTGTTTCTCCAGATATAATAGATGAAAAAAAGTGTGAATAGCGTCAGAAAAACCCCCAGCGCAACCTCAAGACTGTAGGGCTCAATGAGTTTGAAGAATCTGATGATGGTGTAGCTGAACGGGAAATAGTTTCTGTAGGGTGTGGGGTTTCCTGGAAGGTACTGGAAATGTGTGGGGACAATATAAAGAAAATCCTTGAAGAGTTCGGCGGGGGCAGGGTCGAAGGTAAACCCGGTCCAGGGCCAGGCCTTGCCGAGGCGACGCATGTACCAGTGGAAGATGAGGGCGAAGGTCATGAAAAAACCTGAGATAGAGGAGATGATTATCAGTCTGTTTTTTCTTGTCATGATCTTTTCCGCTTCATGAAAAGATCATGATATCTGCCTGCGATGGACCTGTCATCATAATTCTCACAGATGAATCTGCGACCGTTTTCGGAAAGACGTCTAAGTCGTTCGTCAGAAAACAATAGGGCAAGGGTTTCAGAGGCGAAGGCTTTGATGTCAAATGGCTTGATGAGAAGTCCTGAAACGTCATTTCTGACGAGAGAGTCGCATCCTCCGACATCGAAGGCGATTGCAGGAATGCCGCAGGAGATCGCTTCTTCAAGAACAAGCGGAAAGGTGTCGGCGCGGGTGGGATAGATGAAAAGATCCGCTGCTGCGTAATGCTGAGCTAGGGCTTTTGCGTTTTCAGGGCCGAAATATCTACTGACATGTCTGATTTCCATGTTTTTGAGGTTATCAATTCCATCGAGGTTGCCAAGTCCTAGCACAAGAAGCACGATCTTTTCGGCCATGTTTTTCCGGACAGCAGCTTCATCAATCAAGTTGAGTATCTCAACCAGAAGCTTCCCACCCTTCCAGGGGTTGTTTGAAAGGTTGTCTGCCGAAAACATTATGACCCTGGCTTTTTCATCCACCTCTAGTTTTTTCCTGCATTCTGCCTTGATTTGAGGAGCGAAGACAGTGGTGTCAATTCCATTTGGGATATTGATGATTTCCTTGCCTTCAAACACCGGTGCTTCTTTGGCAAGTTCAGTTATCCAGCGTGAGGTTGGCACTATTGTTATATCAGATGCTGCATAGTGTTTTTTCTTTTGACGCATTAGAAAGCTGCCCAGATTAATGCCGACTTTTGGGTAGATATGTTTGTCCCTGGGACCTGATTGCATTTTTGTCCAGGATATGTCTCCGAAAGTGTGGGCTGCATTTGCAGTGAAGGAATACATGTCGTGAAGGGTCCAGACGATGGGTGCAATTCTTGAAAGCTTCGGTATGAGTGAGGTGGTGAAGTATCCGCCATGGATATTGTGGAGGTTAATTGCATCAGGAGCCAGTTCAGACGCTTTTTTCAGGATAAATTCGGGAGAGAACGGGAAATATTGATAGAGAAGTCCAACTTTTGAACTGATTTTATCCACCAGGCGCTCAGTCAGCCAGGCAGTGCGTGAGCTTGTCGTGCAGTATACAAGTGGATCATTTGACGCCCGGTTTTTAACAAGAAGATGGGTCTGTGATCCGAAATTACGGCCCAGGCTTTGTCTCAGTCTGGTGACCGCTACGGCAGCGCCTCCAAGAGAGTCGTTCGTGTTGATAAAAAGGATTTTCAAGGGGTTTTCCATCTAAAAAAAATCAATAGTATATTAATGACTGCCTTGCAAATGTATAATATTGATATTATTGTTGTCTGGTGTTCTGGGAGGATAAATGCGTAAGTGGCTTGCAGCCATTGCCTCAGTAGCGCTGTTTAGTGTCATAGCCTGGTCAGTCAGGCTGTTTTATCATCCGGATCTTCAGGCGCTTGTTGATAGCGTCAAGCCACTTCTTGAATATCCCAGGGATCTGTTTCCTGAACCTGTTGAGAGGATGATTTTCAATCTTGCAGTAATACTTATTCCAATTTTCCTTCTTTTTTTTCATTATCTGATTATTCATCTTCCCTGGCAGAAGGGGCTGGCAAAGAGCGGTTTTGTTCTTTTTATTTTGCTGTTTTTTTATTCTATCTGGAATTCCATTGAAAGATTCAATCTGCAGTTTTACCTCAATACTTCATTTGTCAAATGGCATCCGGTAATATATTTTCTTCTTGTATTCCCTCTTTTTTTGTTTCTCGTCATTGTTTTTGCTTTTTCATTTCCATCTGGCAGGCCGTCTTATGCACGGAAATCATCACGTGTATTGCGTTTTTTTGATAAAATGACGTCTTTTGCTGCAAATAGGTTTGTTTTGTATTTTCTTGATGCCTGGGTGATTATTCTGATTCTGGGAGCTTTTCTGATAAGCATTTTTGGCAAGGGTTTTCCCTATGCCACACATTTTCATTTTGCAGCTGTTTTTCATCCTGTGCATTCGGTATGGTCAGGAAAAGCCTTGCTTGTGAATGCAATAAGCCAGTATGGGCTTTACCCTCAGTTTCTTGAACCGGTATTCAGGGTTATTGGGCTTGATGTAGCCCGTTTCACCCTGGTCATGGGCTTGCTTGTCACGGTCAGGTATCTTTTCGTTTTTTTTTCATATGAAACGCATTATTAAAAACAGGTTTCTTGTTTTTCTGGGCTTCAACGGGGTGATGTTTTTCGGTTATTATCTGTCAAAACTCAAGCTAGATGATAATTACTTTCAGTACAACCCTGTAAGGACTTTTTTTCCCGCCCTTGTGTTTTTGCTTTCAGGCAGGTATTTTGAAAAGCCTTCAGCGTCTCGGTTTTATCTTGCCACCTTTGTCGCTTCGTTTTCGGTTTTCTGGAATCTTGACTCCGGTATCGTCACCCTTATTGCCTGGGCTCTTGCTTCCTCCTGGCATGCATTTGTTGTTTCTTATTCGATCGGGGGAAGAGGTTCAAGGCAATTTCTGGCATCGGTATCGCCTGTTCTCTTGAAAGTGTTATTGGTTTTTTCTTCGGTATTTGCGGGTTATTCGTTTTACATCAGGTTGCGGTATGGCGGATGGCCTGATTACGCTCTTTTCTTCGGATATCAGAATCTTTTCTATATACTCGGTTACTGTATGGTTCCCATGATTCTCTGGCACCCCTGGAATTTTTTTGCCCTGGTTTATATTGCAGGTCTTTCTGACGTAACCGGTGCTTTTGTCAAGATGCTGAGAACC
>JADFZC010000321.1 GCA_015232735.1 Oligoflexales bacterium
GAGCAAAAACTTCCTACCCCCTTTGTACGCAAAGGCTTTTCGGTGGTTGAATGGGGTGGAAGCGAGATAGGCGGCGAATGGTCTGTCTTTAAATAGGGTTTTGTGTCAACCTATCGGTTATGGCTGCCATAAACTGCGGTAAATCGAGTGGATAACGACTAGTCACGATATTCCCATCGACCACAACCGGCTCATCAATCACCTTGGCTCCGGCATTGCTTAGATCAAGCTGAATATTCCAAAATCCTGTTACTCTTCTATTCTTAATTATACCTGCATTGATAAAAACTTGTGGGCCATGGCAAATGGCAGCAATAACTGTATTCTGATCAACAGCGGATCTAATTAATTGTAACGCCTGAGGATCGCTTCTCAAACTATCGGGATTCCAAGCTCCTCCAGCAATGATAATGGCATTATAATCCCCCGCTGCCACTTGATCTAGAAACCGGTCGATTTTAACCCACTGACCATTTTCAAAAAAACGAACTGTCAAAATATGGCTTTCCCGTTGAGCGGGGTACTCTATACCTAATTTTTTGTCCGGGGGTACAAATCTTGGTGATACAATATCAACCTTGGCACCACGCTCCTCAAGAAAACGTCTTGGTGCCAATAATTCGATTTCTTCGACACCATCGGATGTTAGAATAGCAATATTTTTATTGACTAATTGCTGTGAATTTTTTGGAGGTGTAAGCAGAAACTGTTTTAATGCCTCATTTTCAGGAGCACCACCATTCATTAATAAATCCGTGCTTAACCTTGGGACAGCGGGTTTATCTTTGGATTCGAACCTATTCTGAGCACCATTTTGACTCAACGCTGAACCTGCGAATAAAATTGTCGTCCCCAAAATCAAATTTTTCATAACTTGTTCTCCTTATGCCTAAGTTCGATCTTGAAGATATGATGAGAATGCAATAAATACAAATAATCATATTTTATCATATCTATAATTAGGGTTTATCATTATGAATATGCATTATCTAAAAACATTCGTCGTTCTATCAGAAACAAAAAGCTTTATCCTCACGGCTAAAAAGCTCCATATGACTCAGCCAGGCGTGTCACAACATCTTAAACATCTCGAAGCGGATTATGGTGTATTACTCGTCAATCGTAGAGGCAAATACTTTCAACTGACCGAGGCTGGCAGAAAACTTCTTGCCTATAGCCTGAAGCTATTTGCCGAGCACACCCGCTTTAAGAATGAAATTACCCTTGATGAATGCAATGAGGGTATCTGTAATATGGCGAGTCCTGGCAGTTTTGGACTTATGCTCTATAGTTTCATTTTGCATCTCAATAAAAAATATCCAAAACTTCGATTTCACATCACAATCGCCCCTAATACTAGTATCATTAAGGGTGTAAACGAAGAAAACTTTCGCATGGGTTTCATATCCATTGATGCAAGCAATGATATGATCATTAAAGAAAAAATATCGGAGGAAAATCTGCTCTTGGTCGCCCCCAAAAAAGCCAAAATCAAATCCTATAAAGATTTACTTGATTGCGGTTTTATTGCTCATCCCGATGGGTATCATTATGCCAATCGACTCCTGGCGGAAAACTTTCCAAGTGAGTTTAAATCAATTGAAGAGATTCCCTTCAAGGGTTTTATTAATCAAGTCAATCGTATCTTAGATCCGGTTATGGCTGGACTCGGATTTAGTGTTCTTCCGGAATATGCTGTCAGGGAATATCCCAAATTCAAGGAGTTGCAGATCATAAGGTTAAAGAAGCCGGTGATTGACCCCATTTTTATAATATTCAAAAGAAATGACCAATTACCAGTCCGATATTCCTTCGTGCTTAAAGAACTTAAACAACATCTTGTAATGATGAAAAAGCAATGGTGATTACAAAAGGCCTGTTACGCAGTCCTTGTTAATACAGAGTATAGTGTAAAATGTCACATGCAACTACACTGTTTTGGATCAATCATCTGCACTTTCCTCATACCTCGGAGTATGGAGTTTTTTTTCATGAGCGCGCAAAGTTCCCTGAGCGGAATCATCGGGTTTGCTATTGGCATTGTATTTTTGTCATTTGAATCGACATTGTAAATCTTACTTAACAGGGGTTTCCGGCAGAAAACCTCCTGAAAAGTCTTCATTATGCTGCCTTTCTAGAGATTTCATGACCTTTTTTCCTTCCGCAGCTTGTTATCCTTGGTTTTTCGGTCAATCTATCCCTTCTATTTCTTAGTGCCTCAAGCCTTTCACTATGAAGTGATTTCAAAATCAAAGAAATGTTTTTATTCATGTTTTTCTCTCTTACTTACAACCTGCATCAATATATGGCCGCACGCCATAAGGGTTACGAAGTGGATCCATGCCCTGAATGCTCAGGATTTACGCTGGTTCGCAACGGGACATGTTTAAAATGCGAGAATTGCGGTGGAACGACTGGGGGTTCATAAAAGGATAAGGGTAAGCGCCACCGGGACCGGGCATGAAAAAGCCATTTTAAAAAACTGGAGAATTAGATCGCTAATAGGCCATAACATTAGTAATCTGATATAATAGATTATTTTCCTTGCAACCATATTCAGACAAACAAGGTTCACCATGGCTAAACTACTAAAGAGTGACCCCGAATTTTTAAGCAAGCTGATACAAATCGCGTTACCAATCATGATTGAAAATCTGATCACATCAACACTGACTTTTATCGATGTATTCCTTGTAGGCCAGCTTGGCGAAACCGCCGTTTCCGCTGTCGGTATCGGCAATCAGATATTTTTTGTCTTTATGATCTTTGTCTTTGGAATAGCCAATGGAACCGCCATATTCACAGCACAATACTGGGGAAGAGGAAATATCGGCAGAATCCAAAATTTTTTGGGAATTGGATTGATTTTTGCCCTTTTGGTCTCTTTTGCCTTTGCGTTCATTGCCATTGCCGCCACACCATTTTGCATCTCCCTGTTTACGACCAATCCAAATGTGATCCGGCAGGGCGTAGATTTTTTATATGTCATAGGATACAGTTTTCCCTTCACCGCCATCACGATCTTATTTGCAACCGTCATGTGTTCCACTGAGAATGTAAGAGTTCCCATGATTGCAAGCTGCCTGGCTGTCAGCATTAATACGCTGCTCAATTACGCACTTATCTTTGGACACTGGGGATTTCCGCCTCTCGGCGTCAAGGGATCGGCTATAGCCACCCTGACTGCCCGGATTGTCGAATTTGCCGCCATGATGTCCTTATGTTATATCGGAAAATACCCTGTCGCCCAAAACTTTTGGAATCTCATCTTGTTCAATCGAAAATTGATCATGAGATTTATGAAAAAGGCCCTTCCCGTGGCTATCCAGGGATTTCTCTGGTCCCTCGGCTTCGCCGTATACAGTTCCATTTATGGTCATCTTGATGGCGGCAGCGAAGGTTTCGCCGCTTTTAATATTGCCGCTTCGGTCGAAAAATTTTTCGGACTGATCTACGTCGGCCTTGCGGCCGCCTGTTCCGTCATCACAGGTAACAAAATTGGAGCTGGCAGTTATGAAATTGCGAAAAAATATAGTCGAAAGTTTTTGGCTATCTCCCTTATATCCTCAGTTTTTCTTTGCCTCATCATGATACTGATACGAGGACCCATCATCGGTTTTTACAACATATCGGAAAAAAGTCAGATGTACACCTGCCAGATCATTCTGGTCATGGCATTTCTGCTCATTTGCAAATCTTTAAATACGATTCTCAATCTGGGTATCCTTCGCGGGGGGGGCGATACATTCTTCAGCATGACAATCGATATCGGGAGCTTGTGGCTTGTCGGTATTCCAGCTGCTTATTTTACCGCTTTTCATCTTGAATTGTCCATACCATTTGTTGTGATGGCGACAGGGAGCGAGGAATGCGTGAAGATCGCGGCTGGATTTTGGAGATTCTTATCCGGAAAGTGGATTCATCACCTGACGGAACGGGCGTAGGACTCGCTGCCAGTGTATGTCCTATAAACTCTATCTTTCATGAAATCATTGATCTTTTATCCTTTTGGCGG
>JADFZC010000322.1 GCA_015232735.1 Oligoflexales bacterium
CATCGCGAGATAGAGAAACTTAACGAGAATCTAGCTGAAAATGTGAGGACCCTCGACAAAAAAGTCGAAGAAAAGACGCGCGACATAAAATCAATGCTGATAAATATAAAGCAGGGCATTTTCACGATACATGAACATGAAACGCGAAAGGGCGTGATAGATCCCGATTTTTCCGATTTCCTCACCGAGATAATGGAGACCAGGGATCTTGCCGGGAGGCCCTTTATGGATGCCGTTTTTGAAAATACCAATATGACAAACGATCAAAAGAGCCTGATTGACAGTATAATATCGACCAGCCTTGACAATGATGTCCTGAATTACCATATAAATGCGTCCGACCTGCCAAGTGAAATAGAAAAAACATTCGAAAATAACAGGAAAAAGATACTTGAGATCGACTGGAGCCCTGTTGTTGACACCGTAAATCTGGAAAAGGTTCAGAAGATTCTGGTTACCCTCAGGGATGTGACCACCCTGCGTGACCTGCAGGCGAAGAACGCCGCTCAGAAAGAGGAACTTGTTTATATTTCGGAGTTGATAAACCTGCCCGGCGACAAATTCGCAAGGTTCGTCCAGATGGCAAAATCGTTTTTTGAAGAGAACAGAAGGCTTATTGAAAAAAGTTCGGGACGCGACCAGGAAACCCTCAAGATACTTTTTATCAATATGCATACGCTTAAAGGTACAAGCAGGTCATACGGGCTTGTAAGGATGACAGCCATCATACATGAAGCCGAACAGTATTATGTCCTTCTGCGAAAAGATGAGAATGAGCAGTGGAGCAGGGAGAGACTTTTGGGCGATTTGAACATGGTCGAAGAGGTGATGAACAAGTATCTCGATGTGAACATGAAAAAGCTCGGCAGGCTTATGACCAGGGAAAAGATCTATCTTGACAGAAATGTAATCGAGGGAAAAATAAAAGAGCTTACCGCTCTTGACTCTCTTGTCCTGCCGGATGGCGCCAGAAGGGTCATCAAAAATACGAAAGTCGATCTTGCAAAGATCATTTATAAGGGCTCGGAGGATCTTTTCAAGGAGATATTCGACAGCATAGGAACCCTTGCGCGCGATCTCGGAAAGGAAAAACCAGAAGTGGAGATACACAGCCAGGATTTCAATATAAGCGATGCCGGCGAGGAGCTTTTAAGGAACATATTTATTCATATGATCAGAAATTCAATGGACCACGGTATTGAGCCGCCTGAAGAGAGAACTTCCGGCGGGAAGAATCCCATAGGGAAAATCGTGGTGAATGTCGAAAGACTCGACGGCAAGGTGGTAATAATTTTTAAAGATGACGGAAGAGGCATAAACGTTGATAAATTGAGAGAGATAGCGGAAACGAAAAATCTTCTCCCAAAAGAGTCGCTGTCGAACGATCTCGAAGTGGCAAACACCATATTTATTGACGGAATTTCAACAAGCATGTCTGTGACGGAAATATCCGGACGCGGCGTAGGCATGGGCGCCATCAAGGCCTATCTTGAAAAGAACGGCGGAAGCATCGAGCTTGGGCTTGACAGATCCGAAAAGAAAGATCCCGGTTTTGCAGCACTTTGCTTCAGGATTGATATTCCGGACAGTCTGTTCAGGAATTTTTCGCTGGCAGCTTAGAGCCTGTCTAAAAAGGGTCGGACTTAAGCGTTAATCGTCGTCGGGCGATCCTCATTTACTGGAATGTAAACGAAGGTCGCCCTCCTCCTCGCGCCTTGATCCACCCCTTTTTAGACACAGGCTCTTAGACGATTTTAAATAGATCGCATCTTCAGTGCCTTAACCGAAGATGCGAGAATACAGGAGAGCAAATGGTAAAAATGGTTTGCGTGTTTTACTTGCCTGCTGCGAAATTCTTTGCAGCTTCAACATATCTTGCGATAGTAGCCTTAGCAGCCTGAAGAACACCGTCCTTCACGAAACCAGGGAAACCCTTATTTCCTAATTCAGCAATGAATGTCGTCACAAAGAGGCAGCTTTTTGAATCGATCGGGATGACGAAGGTCATGCCATTTTTCAGGCGCATGGACGAACCGGCTTTTGTAAGAAAATCCATGCTCATGTAGGGCCCGTTTTCATATGACTGATATACGTCAACTTCAAAATTTGCGCTGTCTGACAGGTCTATTATGCCTTTGGATGTCTGGGTCATCTTGAAGCTGGCGCTCAGGATGTTTGCATCTTCCTTTGAGGCCAGGGCTTCAATAAAAGATGATGTCTGTGTCACGGAGATAGGGCCTATGCTGAAATTGATTGGTTGTGTCATTGCAGTGAGGGCAACCTGGTTTCTGAGATCCTCGCTTGATACAGGCAGAAGAGCAGCTGTGTACATCGTGATTCTTGATATCTGACCTGACAGGCTCTGTGCGTTGAAATATTTTATCGCGACAGACCCGCTCATGGCCGATGCCTTCGCGTCATTGAAGGCCTGGGAGTAATTTGTTCCGTCACAAAGCATTTTTATATTTTCCTCGACTTTGCTGACCGTTTTGAGTGTGCTGACGAATTTGCACAGATTGTCTTCCTTCACAGGCTGAGGCGCTGTCGGAGTCGGTGTCGGTGCAGGAGTTGCTGTTGCAGTTGGTGTTGCAGTTGGGGTCACTGTCACTGTCGTAGTGGGAGCCGGTGTTGGTGTCGGAGTCTGAACAGGTTCGGAAGGCTGTGATGGTGACGGAGTGGTCGCAGAAGGCGGCGGAGTTCCCTTGGACAAGGCCGCCAGAATTTTTTCCAGGTTGACGTTTATCTGATCGAGCTTGTCAGGTACCTGTATGTTTGCCTTCACTTCAGATTTCAACAGGTCGATAAGTTCCGCTATCGTTACCCCTAGTGATTTTGCCTTTTCCTGCAATTCCAATTTATTCATGCCGGCATAAATTTCGTCGTCTGAGTTTTTGGAGGCGGTTTGGGTTTGGCAACCCTTTGTATCAGCATTGCCTGGAAGACTGCAGTCTATTCTTGTGGATTGTTTTGTTTGCTGGTCGTCACAGCCTGTGATCCCGCCAGCTATCATTAAAGCTACACCTAATGCTGTTTTTAGCATTTTGTTAAGAAACATATTATTCCTCCTTTGCAATAATCATTTCCCTATTGCCAAAAATCCTTATTCCTCTAGATGTCTCGCTTGGGAGGTAACTTTGTTTCTCTAGGTTTGCTTTTTTGATGCTTTCTGACGAGCTATATTTTTTATACCTATATCGTTATATTCATGTCATAACGTGCTTCATATTTTTCTATTCGGCTCGTTTGCAAATGAAACTGAGTTATTTTTATTTATAGTATAAAATTAATTGGTTAAGAGGATTATTTCTCATTGGCGGAGTGTCAGGATTTTTGTTTTTGTGTCAGCTCAAGGCTTGTGAATCGTTATTGTATAAATTTTTTACATTCTTGATTCACTTGTGTATCGCGAAATTATTCATCTGGTTGGAATACTACAGTTGAAATTGTTTTAAAGAGGGGGGGCTTAAGGCCCGGTCCCTTTTAGAGGACCGGACCTTAAGTCAGCAGGGAGGCATTTAACCTAAAGATTAGCATCAGGTTTCTCATCTGAAATGAGGAAGCGTACCCGGTGTTCATCATTCATTGTAGACCTTAGGCACTTCCAAGCTGTAGACGATCCTGGCGACCTCGTTCCAAGGCCGCATCGTAAACGTGCACAAAGGAAGCTTACCCGAACGCCCTTTATAATACTCAAGCTTACCATCGACCGAAATTCCCATCCTGAAGGCACCCGTCATGACAAAAAAAACGAAAGATTCTTAATAGTCACACTTTGATCCCGTCACACCGTTACATCAAGACCAGTATGGACTTTAGCCGAAAACGCAGTATGATCCAGGATTACAACCCACCATTTCTCCCCATTCCTTTCATGCTGCTTTAGAGGAGCCGTAAAAGCTGCACCCAAGGAGCCTGACCGTTTCACGAACACCATCCTACAGAAGTCCTGTGCACAGGAGACTTGTCAAACTGCCCATCGA
>JADFZC010000323.1 GCA_015232735.1 Oligoflexales bacterium
GTAAAAGCGTCACAGAGATAGATATCGATTTTTCAGAGAAAACAGATGAAGGATATGAACTGTCAATACGCGCATCAGGCAACGGTTTACCTGTCAGTCATGATTTCTTTAGTAGCGGTTCCCTTAGCAATAAAATGATCATAATGCTTGTTGAAGATCAGCTTGAAGGTGAGTTGTCAGTAAAAAAGGACTTGAATCTGATTGAAATAAAAATATGTTTCAAAGTCAGAGATGCCAAGAATCTTGACTATTCCCTAAAAAGTGCATAGAAGCCATTCTTGCTTGAAAAAGTCTCTTAAGCCGCTTTACGTGATTTTTCAATACCCCTCATTAGACTCGCCACGTCTGTCAAATGCCTGCCAGGTATCGTGATGTGAAGCGAAAATGAAATAAAATTGGATTTCGTGGTGCTGTCCGCCGGCGCTATTGCCGCTTCGCCGCCGAAATCTCTGGCCAGCTGCCTGATGGCGTCCATTCCTATTCCGCGACCGGAAATTTCGGTGACCTGCCTTGCCGTTGACAGTCCGTTATAGAAGATGAGACCAAGGATACCTGCAGTATCGAGTTTTTCAATTTCGTCACGGTTCATTCCCAGGCTCTCTGCGTGTCTTTTGATTTCAGTCAGGTTTATTCCCCTGCCGTCATCCGTAATTTTCAGCAAATAATGGCTTTCAGTGCGTTCAAGGATGATTTTTATCGAGCCGGACAGCTGTTTTCCAAGTCTGAGGCGCTCTTCCGGAGTCTCGATGCCGTGGTCTACGGCATTGGTCAGCGCATGCGCCAGAATGTCGCTGATTTGAGTTGTTATTGAGGCTGAAAATCTGACTCCCCCGTCGTCGCATTCGATGACGGGCTGAGGTTTGTCCAGTTTTCCTGCCAGCTGACAGGCCCCCTTTTTCGGCTGCGCAAGAATGGATTCCAAAGTGCTCGACATGAGGGCGTCGGAAAGCTGACGATAAATACATATTGCCTCTTCGGAGGAAATGGAGCCTTTGTCGAGCGCATGTCCCGTATGTTCAAGTCTCTTTAAAATGACCATGTCATCTGCTGATGAGTCTTTTGCGAAGCGGCGGGATAATTTCGTTTGAAAGATTTCCTCGTATTCATCGACCAGTTTTTCAACATCCCTTAAAGCAAGGTTTGCATCAGCTGTCTTGAATATCGAAGTCTTGTCCCGGTATCGCATGAGCAGCGATTCCGCCTCATGGGCCATCTCGCAGATGTAACTGAAATTCAGCATTCTTGCATTGCCTTTGATGGTATGCATATGGCGGAACATGGCTTTAAGACTTTCGTCGTTATCTGCTGTTTCAGCGGATTCAGACAGTTCGTGGCATTCCTTCAGGTACCTGCGCACATTCTCGATAAAATTGCTGAAGATGTTTTCGGAAACGGCAAGGATTTGACCTATTATCGATAGCTGTCGCTGCTGTTCCCGCGTACGGGTCATGAGTTCCCGCACAAGAGTCACATCCCTGACCGTCACCATCATCCTCTCAATAATTTCATCTTCATTTTCAATGGGACTCCAATCGATCTCCAAAATCTTGACGCGTCCGTCCGGCATTCTCTTGTGGCATTCCCTGATCAAAAGATGACTGTTCATAATATAGCTTACAGACGACTGTTCCAAGACAAAAATGAGGGTCGAAACCGTTTTGGCTATCTCTTCGCTGCTCAGATTGGTGTTTGAGAAAAGCAGCCTGCCGACATCCATGAAGCGGATTTCGCTTGTTTCGAGTATTGTTTCCAGATGTTTTGAATATTCGGGATGAATTATGCCTCCGCTGACAATGGTGAAAATACCCTGATTCAGGTTTTGCAGCATTGAATTTATATTATCGGTCTTTTCTTTCAGGCGTGCAGTCCGCTCTTCGACCTTGCGCTCCAGGTTCTGGTACAAAAGTGCGTTATCGATGGCCACGGCGACCTGTGCCCCGAGCATCTGGACGATATCCACCCTTGCGGGCGTGAAGAATCCGGCTGCCAGGTTGTTTTCCGCGTAAATAATCCCCATAAGCTCTCCCTGGCGCAGGATTGGGCAGCACAGCAGCGAACACGGTTTGTTTTTGCTGATGTATGGGTCGTCGCCAAGATTTTGATCGCGGGATGCGTCAAAAACCACCATTGGTTTTTTGGTGCGATGAACCAGATTGATGATCCCCGTCGGTATCATCTCGTAGTTGTAATATTCATTTGCTGCATAATGTATAATGGAACTATTTTGTGAATATAATCTGGCACGGAGCTGCAGGTCATTTTTGCCGCGTTCCTTTAAAATGAGAATGCAGTTTTCCGCACCGCTGTTTTCAACAATGGTCTTTAAGACGCTGTCGAGGAGTGATTCGAGTTTGATCTCGGACGATATGGCCTGAGCCGCTTTTAGAAGGGAATCAACATCTATTTGTTTATTGTTGTCGGAAGTGATTATGTCTGTTGCCTGACGGTTTATGGAAACCTTTGATTTTCCGGTTGTAGTATAGGTTCTGGTTTGCTGCATGGAGCTTTTCGCATTTCGCTGCCTCACTAGGTTGGGATAGTTTTCCTCTATCTGCTTGACCTTGCCTGAGGCACCCCATTGCTTGTTTAAGAACCAGGCTTTTGTGATATAGGCTTGTGCAATGATATTATGCCCCTGTTCCAAATAGAATTTTGCGGCGAGTTCAAAAGTAAGTGCCTCCTCCTGGATAAATTCGGAGGATCTGGCGGCCTCTATCGATTTATCGTACAACTGCTGCGCCTGAAGCGGACGGCCTGAGGCGCGGGCACGTTCCGCTTCCACAAGAAGCCATTTGTTCATGTAGTTTACGGGAGCATGGCGTGACCATCTTTTCATCTGGAACTGATTGACGAGGATAAAAAACTTATGGATGATACGCCCTGGCCAGCCGCTGTTCTTCAACAGTGATATGCGTATCAGCGATTCATAAAAATTGAATATTGGAATGCCGTAGGTACCCTGCATTCCCTGAATATAGCTGCGGCAAAGAGTCAGGATGCTGAAGGCCTCATCGATGTTGCCAAAGGTATAGCTGAGCAGCATTTTTTGCAGATAGGCGACACAGATGGCTGAATTTTCACCGGCCTGCATATGTTTAGGGAGAGATTTCTGCTCGTCATAAGCCTCACCTATGAGCTTGGCGGGATCGCTGCTCAATCCCATGAAATTCTGTACGACCTGCCAGTAGATGGCATTGATTTGAATTCCAAGGGGTTGCTTTATCTGTTCAAGCAGGCCTGCGGTCTTTCGCATGTGGGTTTCGAGCTCGACAAGGTTCCTGCCGGAGCAGTAGGCGTGATTGCAGTACATGAATGCGGCGATGCTTGAGAATTCAAGATCTCCATATTCAAGTCCCTTGTGATAAGCGTCCAGAAGGCCATCGAGAGTGGTTGCAACATGTTCTTTCCAGGGCCGCATGAATCCGCATACAACGGCGATATTCGCAGTCAGTTTCTGGGCATGAAGCTTTTCCAGGAGCGAGGTTGATATTTTGGCGAAAGAGTATCCATAATTAATATCACCGACCACGCCGCATTGAAGAAGGCCGTATGTGGCATAAGCGAAGGCGGAGGCCGGGGCGTTGCCATATTTCAGCGAAAGGGCGATGGTTTTGAATACGATGACGGCAAACATGTTTTGGTCGATAATGTAAGCCGCAGATGCGGCGCGCGCAAGGATTTTCATTGCAGCGATAAGGCGCGGGTCGCTCATAGCCTGCATCTGCAATATCCTGTCCCGTCGTTTTCTGGTCAGTTTGATCCTTATATGGGCAAGATTGGCAGCTACATGGATGATAGTGGCTTTTTCAGGCAAATTGATGCCAAGTTCTTTAAGTGTTTCCCGTGCGATATTCAATGCGCGGGCCGGTTGATGCGACGTTATTTCAAACTGTAAAAGCGTCTCTGTGGCCCGTACTTTGTCAATTGCATTTTTTGCATCTTCTAAAGTAACTTCATTGCTGAGCCTTAGTT
>JADFZC010000324.1 GCA_015232735.1 Oligoflexales bacterium
AGAGTTTTTGCTGAAGTTCATCCATGTCGCGAATAAGTTTTTTTCATTATTTCATAGCCCTCCATATCCCATACGATTGGGGTTTTCGGACCTAGCGGGTGTCTCAAAACGGCGAATATGTGAGACAATAGAGGCAGGAAGATCTCATCAGACCGAGAGTTGAACCCACAAATCTAGAAGAAAATAAAGGATATGAATATGGCTGGAGTTTTTGAAAAAGCGACAAGATCCGCGATCGAGGAAATTATCCTTTCCCACTGCAACGAATCGAAATTTGGATATCTCCTCACAAAAGAGTCATTTGAGGAACTCAGAGATGAGATATATGATTTTTTTGTTACAAGCAGAAACCTCAAGGCTGCCGGAGACAGGCTCCTTTCCAACGGCTTTCCCGGCGCTGATACGGGAAAGACAAAAAACGGAATCAAGCTTTGAAAACCCGTATCCCCGCCCGCCAGCATCAGAAATTGAACCAAAAACATCCGGATAATAAGATCCACCCTTATATTTCAGCGCATTGCAGGCCGGATCCTGCTCAAATTGCGGTCTGAAAGACGGTTTCCGGTGGGGGAACACCGGAAACTGTTTATTTTTGTCTGAATTGATATTATGATATTTGACAACTTTAGATCTATTATCAAATTATTTTAGGGAGATGCTATGGAGTGGAGAAGGTTATTCAAAGAACACATAACGATCCGTCTATCGAAAATGGATGCCATCCTTGAAGTCCTTGGACTGAACGGTGCCGTATTCGATTCCGGAATCAACATGCCATATTTTGGAGATACGCAAACAGCTCCATTCAGAGTATCGCCGCATTTCGCACACTTCTGTCCGGCCAGGGGGGATGGTCATCTGCTTCACATTCAAAAAGGTAAAAAGCCTCTGCTTTACTACTTCTCACCGGAGGATTTCTGGTATGAGCACATTAAGCTGGGAGATTCTTATTGGACAAGTGAGTTCGACATCATTGAAAAAGGAACCGATGAGGACATATGGAAATCCGTAGGATTTCCACAAAATACAGCCTACTACGGTCCTAACAGGGAAAAGGCGGAAAGCATCGGCCTGAAAACCGAAGTTCCCACCTTTATGGAAAGGCTCAACTGGGAAAGGTCTTTCAAAACCCCATACGAGGTAAAGTGTATCGAAGAGGCGGCAAAAATTGCCAGCAGGGGACACAAAGCCGCAAAGCAGTGCTTCGACAACGGTGGAAGCGAACTTGAAATATACTATGCCTATCTGAGAGGCGCCAGGCTTGACGGAAGTGATTTGCCCTACGGCGCGATAGTTGCCCTGAACGAGAAAAGCGCAATTCTTCATTATCCCAATAAAAGGGACCATGTTGACAGGGCACAGGTGCTTCTTGTCGATGCAGGTGCTTATTACCAAGGCTACGCGGCGGATATAACCCGGACATATGCCAACGGATCGGCACCATCCGAATTCAAAAAACTTATTCGCGACATGGATGAACTTCAGCAAAAACTCTGCAGCAGGGTTGTGCCCGGCATTCTTTTTTCAGAACTGCATCATGAGTTCCATAAAGGCCTCGCCACTCTTCTTCTTGCAAATGGGATAATTGCAAACTGCAGTGAGGAGACGGCACTGAATGACCGATATACATATGCCTTCTGTCCGCACGGCCTCGGTCACATGCTTGGAATCCAGACGCATGACGTAGCCGGTCACCAGAAAGATCCCATAGGAAACAAATGCGACGGGGACGAAAGATATCCCAAACTGCGAACCACCAGAATGCTTGAACTTGGATTTCTTCTTACAATAGAACCTGGCCTATACTTTATTGAAATGCTTCTTGCGCCATTTAGAAATGATACAAAACATAAAAGAAACTTCAACTGGAGCCTGATAGACAAACTGGCCCCCTGCGGTGGAATACGGATCGAAGATGATATTTATATTACCGAAAAAGGTCCCGTGAATCTGACAAGAGGTCTTTTGGTTTGACAGCAACTATAAAAAAAGATTCTCAGGGGCGAAAGACACAGCGAAAGCCGATATGCTCCGTCAGCGATGCATCTTCCAGGAAGAGCGCCGCAAATGCGCCGCTCACAGAACCATCCACAAAGCTGCCTCCACGAGCCAGCTTTGGAGCACTGCCGTTATTGCCTGGATTGAAAGCACCGATGCCCTGTGCAGAGGTCCAGCTGTCGCTCCACCATGTCTGAACGCCTGCAAGCGGCACAAGATGTGATTTCGGAGCTGTCGATGATCCTGTAACGTCAGGATATTCATTCCAGCTGTTTCCCAGGGGGCCGGGCTTGTCATCGCTGTTATAGTAAGTGGTCCAATTCCATACATTGCCGCCTATATCCCAAATCACATATCCATTGGAAAGGGTTTTCGTCCGTTTTTTGTTGAAGTCTCCTGTGTTGTTTGTACATGAGGATCCGTCAGCATAACTCCTGGCATCATCCACATCTGATGGGCATGCCATTGCAGAGTTATCTATATGGCCGCGGGAAAGCATCCCCTTTCCGACACTTCCACCACTCCAGTTCGCACCTTGATTTGCAGCATTCGCGGCAATGGTCATCCATTCCGGATTTGACATCAGATAATAACCCTGACCGATGCTCTTGCAAGCGGAAATGGCATCAGTTTTGCTGATTTTTGTCCAAGGCATGCTGCCGGCCTGCGAATTGGGCACCGAATTGACTTTCGATGCCGGATACTTCATGACACAGAAATTGCCTGTACCATAGACTGGATCTCCAGGCACAGGTATCCAGATCCCTCCAGCCAGGTTCGAACATCTCTCGGCTTGAGGGACGCCGGCATTTGCAGGCTGAAAAGACGATGACATTGCCTGTGCCCCGGAAGATACCTGAGTGCCTGATGAAAGACTCACACGCCCACCAAATTGAACAACAACCGACCCTGTTTTCCCTTCCCTTGAAAAAATGAATTCTATCTTTGCTTTATTGACAGCATCCGTGATGCATCCAATATCCTGACCTCTGAAAATGATTATAAACGGCTTATCCATCGAATTTTCATCAGAGACAAACTCCAAAACAATGCCGGATTCCTTTGCGACATCATGTTCAAATTTCCATGAATCTATTGTCTCCTTTACCTTTAATTTTTTCCCATCCTTGTCTTCCAGGTCACAAACGACTCGGCTCTCCTTATTCTCCGAGGTCGGAGTTGTCGGAATTAGACAAACCAAATAGGTTCCCATGATTTCAACCGGAGTCAATACGACCAGATATCCGCAATCAGGGAGGTATCAGATATCAGGGAAGCCGGCGGAGCAAATACCTGCCTAATATTTCACCACATCGCCGCATATTTAAAAAATATTGATTATTTCAAAATTGTAAGTATCTGTAATTATAAGTTTTAGATATTTTTTTTATATTTTCCTACAAAACGCTGGCCCTTCATCCGATTCCCTTGATGAGGTTCTTGATTGCTTATTAAATCAACAGACTTCAAAAATTTTTTGACTAGAGGAAGAAAAAAAATGTTTAGACAAATCTGCCAAAAAGCATCGATTTCAACCTTGCTTGCATATTCCATTCTATTAATCTCATGCGGCGACGGGACAAACAGTCAATCGTACACAAGCACAAGAACAAAGGAAGGAGCTGGAATTCCTGTTGCGGAAAAAAGCAAAACCTCAGCTGACCAGAAAACAGAACAGACTGCAACGCCCACTCCATCGCCAAGTCCCGTGCCTGAACCAAAACCCGCTTCCAGCACTACGGCGAAAACCCAGCCGGCTACGCCATCGCCATCGCCATCGCCGTCACCGGCTCCAACTCCCACGCCTTCACCTGCACCGGCCCCGAGTCCAACTCCAAGCAAGCTCGGATGGGATGGAGCAACATTTATTGGAAATGATACCTATGACATTATACCGACTGAATAAGGAACAAGGGGACAAATATGAATAACCGTTTTTCAAATTCAATAAAGACTGTAAAAATACTTATTG
>JADFZC010000325.1 GCA_015232735.1 Oligoflexales bacterium
ATATTTATTTCGGGATAAGCGCTTTTCTTGTGCACATACCTCTCACAGGAATCGCAAGCAAGTATATGTGGCCTGGATCGATTTTTCTGGAGGAAAGGGTTCTTCTTATTAATCTTCCCCTTATGGTTGCAAGCGGAGCATTTTTTATCGCTATGTACTTGAAGCTGGATAGAACAAACATTCTTTTGGCGAGAGTCTGCTGGACAATATGCATCGTTGAACTCCTCTTGACATTCCTTTCGATATTTATGCCGCTCAGGATAATCCTGCCGGTCAATCTTGCATCTCTTCTTATAGGTTTTTCCTCGTTTGTGATCCTTTACAAGGAAGTCAGGACACAGATGCTCAGTTCGATGTATTTCATAATCGGATGGCTTTGTATCACCACATGCGGAATTGTTGTGATTCTGGAACACTGGGCGCTGATCAATTCAAATCTTTTCACGCAGAATGCCACTTTTTACGCGCTGACGTTCGATTATCTGCTTTTGTCTGTGGCGTTAAATGACAGCCTTAACCAGATGGTAGGCGAGCAGATGCTTGTAAGGGAAGCCCTGTCGGGCAAGTTTTCCAAAGATAACTTCAGCGAGGACTGGAAAAAAGCGGTTGGTTATCTCACTGAACCCTCTGAAAAAGAGGTGACAATGATGTTTGTCGATGTTGTAGGATTTTCAAGTTTGTCAGAAAGGCTGCCAGGCGTAAGGGCTTTTGCGCTTCTTAAGGAATGCATGAATGAGATCTCAACCATAATAAACGAGTATGGGGGGGTTATAGACAGGTCGCTGGGTGACGGAATATTTTGCTTTTTCGGTTATAATTCGAGTCGTGATACATCGGCCGTTCACGCCCGTAAGGCATTCGATGCGGCAAAAAAGATTCAGTATGAATCGGCAATGAAGGCTGCCGCGGGTGTTACAGAGGCAGTCTTTCCCCTGAGGATAGGGATAAATACTGACAGCGTTTATATCGGGAATATCGGCGGCGAGGGAAAAATAGATTTTACCATGATTGGAAATGGCGTGATACTGGCAAGCCGCCTTGAGGCGGCGTGCAATCCATTCAAAATAATGATCAGCGAAAACACGTTTGAAAAACTCGGTATAAGTGCTCGGGACAGTGGGCTTTTCAATCCAATAAAAGTCAAAATAAAGCACCATGACGAGCTTCAGGGGGCTTATGAATATGATGTATTTCATGATAATGCCCGGATAGTCGAATATGCCCAGGACGCATATTTCCAATTTTTGGGATACAGGCTGTCTGAAGAGAGGGAAGAAGTCGATTTTGAAGATAAACTGATGATATATTGCACGTTCGGTGTCTTTTATGTAAGGGATTTTTCACCTTCCGGTTTTAGAGTATATGGAACAACTTTTCTGGGAAGGACGGTTGAATTTGATGCATATCTTGATTCTTCCGATGGTCGTCTTGCGGGCAGGCTCAAGGAGAAAAATCTGCATATTTTCAGGGTGGAGGTAAGATGGAGCAGGAGCAGCGGCGATGAGTTCGAGCATGGTCTTAAGATCACTTCCCTGAATAAGGCTCAGATATCATTTATTCATGAGGCGATAACCGAAAATATTTCAAAAGGTGCCGCCGGCAATTCGCTGTCCAAGGCTTCTTGAGCATTTTTACTAACCCCTCGAGGCTATTTTACATTAAAATGACAGTATGGCTTAAAAAGTCAAAAACAGGTATTGTAAATACTGAAGTTATAATATTTTACCGGGAGGATGCTATGAAGGCAAGGTTATTAATCCTATCTTTGGCTGCTTTGTTTCTTTTCACTTGTGAATCTTCCAAGAAAAAGGCGGATGATAACGGTGGGGGATCGGCAAACAATAAAGTTGTGAGTGCCTCGGACGTGACTCCACCTCCAAATGACACGCCAGACCAAAAGCCGTCGGATGGGGGCGGCACGGGAGAAAAACCAAAGGATACGGCCACGTCTACGCCAACGTCCACCTCTGCCCCTGCAGAAATAAAGACCGGCCAGTCATCTCTGAAATTTGAAATGACGTCAACCGCCTCATCCGCGCAGATAAAGGCCCTTGCGCAAAACGCAAACAGTTTTTCATTTAAGATCTATGGCAAGATCGCAGAAGGTGTGAAGAACGGGAATGTTTTCATATCGCCCCTTTCAATCAGGACAGCATTCGCGCTTTTATATCCTGCGACGAAAGCAGGCAAGAAAAGCTTCGATGAAATATCGTCCGTTTTGACATTTGACAAAAACCAGGAAAACTTCTACAGGGATATGAAGGGATATCTTATTGAACTTTCGAAATTCTTTGATCAAAAAATCAAAGATGCCAGATATGAATGGAGTCTTGTCAACCGCGTATGGGTCGATCAGAGCTTTGATCTCAATCAAAAGTATCTCGATGTAATTAAAGTCAATTACAATTCAAGCGTCGGAATTCTGGATTTTCATACCTCGCCTGAACCGTCAAGGCTCTCCATCAACAAGTTCGTGGAGGAGAGCACCAAATCCATGATAAAAGATCTTTTGCCTGAGGGAAGCATCAAACAGAATACATCTGTCGTCCTGACCAATTCGGTTTATATGCTGGCAGACTGGCTGTATCCTTTTCCAAGTTCAAAAAACGAGGGACTGTTCAAGACCGATTCCGGCGAAAGCCTTACGGTACCTGTAATGACGCAGACAGCGTCCGTTCCATTTTTCAAGGGTACAGGCTACAAGGCCGTAAGCCTTCCCTATGTCGGGGACAAGATAGCCATGCTCATCGTTCTTCCTGATGCCGGAAAGGCCGTTTCGGATTTTGAAAAGACCGTGACTCAAAAGATGTTTAACGAAGAGATAACAGCCGGCCTTGCCGCAAAGCAGGTCGAAATCACAATGCCGAAATTCACCTTCACGTTCGGGTCGGTGTCCATTAAGGAATCGCTTTCTGCACTTGGGCTTGTCGAGAGCTTCAAACCGACTGAAAACCATTTTCCTGACCTCCTTCAGAAAGACGGCAAACCGGTAAGCGATACGGTTTATATCCAGGATGTTTTCCATCAGGCCAAGGTTGTTGTCGATGAAAAGGGGACCGAGGCGGCCGCTGCGACAGCGATTGTTGTCGGTGCGACATCGAGCGGGATAAATAATCAGAAGCCTGAGACATTTATCGTGGATCATCCCGCGCTGTTTTATATTTATGACAAGACTTATGGTTCCATTCTGTTTATGGGAAGACTGGCAAATCCAAAGATTTAGGGGATTCTTTTGGAAAGGACCTCTTCTTCATATTTCTTGACTTCGGCAAGCCAGGCCTGTCCCGTTGGAACTCCCATTTTCATGCAGTAATAGTCCCACACCCCGGAAAATGGGTAGGTCTTCAGCTCCTCCATAAAGGCGAGTCTTGAGGTAAAGTCCCTATCAATCTCCATCCGCTTAAGACTGTCTGACGGTTCAAGCATGGCGACAAGGAGGGCTTTTATCATGTTTCTTGTCCCGATGACCCATGCTGCAATCCTGTTTATGCTCGCATCAAAAAAATCAAGTCCGATGCGGACCCGTTCAATAAAATTGTTCCTTATAATCTCCCCGGCGATGTTTCTCAGTTCGTCGTCAAGGGTAACCACATGGTCGCTGTCCCATCTTACCGGCCTTGATACATGAAGTACGATTCCCTCGACAAAACCGAGGACCGCTGAGATTTTGTCTGATATGATCTCTGTCGGATGAAAGTGACCGGAATCCAGCGTGAGGAATTTGCCGTTTTTGACGGCGTAACCCATGTAGAATTCATTTGATCCCACAACGTAGCTTTCCGACCCGATTCCGAACAGCTTGCTTTCGACCGCATCGATGGCGTGACGCGGATCGATTCTTTCCTCGAAGATGCTGTCAAGCGAGTTTTTAAGCCTTTCCCTTGGCAGGTGTCTGTCGACAGGCGAGTCTTTATATCCGTCAGGTATCCATATGTTTACCGCTGAACTTGTTCCAAGCTCCCTTCCAA
>JADFZC010000326.1 GCA_015232735.1 Oligoflexales bacterium
AAAAGTGCTCATTAGAAATACAATTATTACAAAAAACTTTCTGATGTAAAAATCTGACTTATTTATATTTTTTAAATTGGGTGTAATACTGAAAAGCGCGTCAATCAACATTGACAGAGAAATGAAAAACAGAATAGCTGAAATAAAAAGCAGTCCGTAAGTTGATAAATGTAAGCTTTTTGTTAAATAGAAAACACCTGCACCTAATTTGGGCAATAAAAAATTTACTGGTTGTAACCAATCACCTTTACCAAAGACTGGATTAATCTCTCCGATAAGGCTAGTTAAGTAACCGAAATCGTCGGATCTGGCTATCATCTGTGATGGGAGCAAAAACCAAATGAAAATTGAAAAAAAAATAACACTTAATAAAACAAAAACATTTAATTTCATCTTTGAGAATCCAGTATCCTTTTTTATTTTTAGGCTTAAAGATAACAGGGCGAATCAGCTAAGTCAAGTATCGAGGCTTAAGGCATCTGAACACAAAATTTGAAATTTGACAGATACATGTTTTTTGATATCATCACTTTGTGACGGGGAGAGGATAACGTTTGGCATCAGGGAAACTGTGAGTTTTTGGTATAAAATGTGGCTTACACGAAGCCACATTGTGAGGATTCTCGGTTAACGTTTGATGATTCGATTTTGTTTGGCGGGTTAAGGCGATAGCACATAAAATAGATAGTTTTTCTAGGTGTCATAGTTCATTTTATTATGCTCGAAGAGTCTATGTATGAAAAATATTGATCTTCTTTATCAATATCGATTCAATGAAAAGGAAAATAAGGTAAAGTATAGGATATGGCAGATCCTATGCGAATCATATTTTCAGAGATTTATTCCAGAAAGCAGCACTGTCATGGATCTTGCTGCAGGGTATGGTGAGTTTATTAAAAATATTAAAGCGAAAGAAAAAATTGCCATAGATATCAACCCGAACTCGAAAGCAGTTTTATCTGACGACATAAGATTTCATTCATTGGATGCAACTGATCTTTATGAAATTGAATCTGGTTCAATCGATATCGTTTTTGTTAGCAATTTTTTTGAGCATCTTAAAACCAAAATGGAATTAGACAAGGTTTTTGTAGAAATCAATCGTGTTTTAAAGCCCGAAGGAAAACTCCTTGTTATGCAACCAAATATTCGTTATTGTTATAACCAGTATTGGGATTTTTACGACCATTACACACCGCTGTCACATTTTTCGGCTATTGAAGGGCTTAAAAAAAGTGGGTTTACTGTAGAAAAGGTCATCCCGAAATTTCTGCCGTTTTCAACAAAATCTTTTTTTCCTAAAAATTCCTTCCTTATAAGGGCTTACCTCATGTTCCCAATCTTTTGGCCGTTATTTGGAAAACAATTTTTTATTGTAGCGAGAAAGTCTGCTTTTAAATAGGCCAAGTGAAAATTTTTATCAAAACGTTACAGAATGTTATTTATCAGTTCACAGAAATATTGAAAAAGAGGTCTTCATGAAACTATCCATAATTATTCCAGCCCATAATGAGGAGGGATGCATAAGATCAACAGTTGAAGGGCTTTATTCAAAGCTGGAAACTGAGAGAATAGAACATGAGATACTCGTTGTTAATGACAATTCAAAGGATCAAACAGAGAATATTCTAATACAACTTAAAAATAAGATTCCTACACTTCGATATGTTAACAACCGCCCTCCAAATGGCTATGGCTATGCAGTAAGATGTGGACTTGATAATTACCTTGGCGATGTCGTTGCTATTTTTATGGCAGATGCTTCCGACAGGCCAGAGGATCTTGTTCGTTACTTTAAAACCATGAATACTAAAAAAGTCGATTGCGTTTTTGGAACCCGTTTTAGCCCCGAGTCTGTAGTGATTGACTACCCGCTTTTCAAGCTTACCTTAAACAGAATATTCAATTTTTTTGTGCAGATTATTTTTATGCTTGGATACAATGATATGACAAACGCCTTTAAAATGTATCGTCGGCATGTTATCGATGGACTCAAACCAATTCTCTCCTGCCATTTTAATCTGACAGTTGAACTTCCTCTAAAGGCAATTATCAGAGGTTATAGTTATGCAATTGTACCAAATGACTGGATTAATAGAAAAGTGGGAGTTTCAAATCTAAAAATTAAGGAAATGGGTTCCAGATATATGTTCATTGTCATTTATTGCTTCATCGAAAAATGGCTTTCGAAGGGTGACTACCATCGAAAGTGTAGCAACGAAATAGCGGTGTCAGATTCCCTGGCAGAAAAGCTTTCCTGAAGCATAAGAGTTGATATTGTAAAGAATTATTGATGAAAAGAGTGGACGAGGTGATCCTTTTCTCCTATTGGTTTATTTCCAAGATCTGCTGGGTGCCCTGAGGAGGGAGGGGTCGGTTGTTGCGGGAAACCGGTTTGCCTGCCCTGAAGCTCCGATTGACACTTGACATATTTTTAGATTAGTTTTATCGACGCATGAATCATTAATGTAATAGCTTTCCATCCATGTTTGAAAGGTGAGACAGATGCTTTTTAACAGCTTCGCCTTTTTAGTCCTGGTAACGATGACATTTACCTTATATTACACCCCGATCCTGCGGCGCCATCAAATCGAGATATTGATAACCGCAAGCATAGTTTTTTATAGCTGGAGCAGCCTGTATTTCCTCCTTCTATTGATTATTTCTGCTTTGATAAATGCACTTTCAAGCTATTTTGTCTTTTATGGTGAAAGTCCCGCGAGGTCTCGCTTGGTCGCGGTTTCCGGAGTCGTCGCAAATTTATCCGTACTTACGATGTTTAAGTATGGGAAACTGATATATACATCCTTTTTTGCTGATATTCTTGGGACTCATGGTGTTGGGGCCCTGATAGTCAGCCTTCCTTTGCCGATAGGGATATCCTTCTATACTTTTCAAGGAATAAGTCTCGTGGTGGACAGCTTCAGGAAGGATATTGGAATAGATACAAAGGTTGATGGATCTAAAAGGGCTTTCTTTCTGAAGCATACGAAAAAAAGTTTTTTCTTCATAATCTTTTTTCCGCATTCTGTGTCGGGTCCCATCGTAAAATCAAAAGACTTTTTACCCCAGTGCGGGGAGAAGAGATTTTCTTCAATCGATTGGGAAAATGTTTTCAGACTGATCGTTATCGGTTATTTTCTTAAGTCGGTTGTTGCTGATAATTTGAAGGAGCATTTGATTTTCATAACATATCCTTATTTTCAGAGCAGTTCTTCCTTGACACTGATAGTAATGCTGTTTGGGTATTCATTTCAGATTTTTGCGGATTTTGCAGGTTATTCAAGCATAGCAATAGGTATTGCCGCCCTTTTTGGCTACAGGTTATGTATGAACTTTAATTATCCTTATATTTCACGTTCTTTTGCTGAATTTTGGCGCAGATGGCATATGTCGCTTTCAAGCTGGCTTAGAGATTATCTTTATATACCCCTGGGCGGCAATAAAAAGGGGAAAGCAAGGGTGTATCTGAATCTAATGATAGTTATGTTTTTGGGCGGACTCTGGCATGGAGCTGCGTGGAGTTATGCCATCTGGGGGGCGTTTCATGGTATTGCGCTTGCCATTGAAAGGCTCTTCGTATCGGATCCGCTAAAAGAGTCAAGCAACAGAGTTATAAGTGTCCTGAGAATGCTGCTGGTCTTTGTTTTCGTATCTTTCGCCTGGCTTTTATTCCGACTTCCAAACTATCATGAAGCTTTCATGTACTTGAGAGCTATCTTTGAAAACATAAATTTGAAAAATCAGATAACTGTAATAATGTGTATATTCATTTTTTCTGCACCTGTGGTCGTTTATCATCTGATTTATCTTGCCAGAACAGGTTTTTTTGGTGATACAAGGTTTTATAAGGAAGCTTTATTTCCAATTTTTTTACAAAGATATGAGTACTTGATATATGGGATGATGCTTTTTCTGTTGGCGGTGAATTCAGGAGTTACAGGTGAGTTTATTTA
>JADFZC010000327.1 GCA_015232735.1 Oligoflexales bacterium
GAGCACCCATGTCAAGTGCAAAAATACTTGAATTGGCAAGAAGCGAAGGGACCTTGCCATTTATGATCTGAAGTGCAAGCCCTTCAGCCATTGCTGTCTTGCCGACTCCGGCGTCGCCAACGAACAATGGATTGTTTTTCCTTCTTCTGCAAAGGACCTGCATCGTTCGTTCAAGCTCGTTTGATCTCCCAACTAGCGGATCTATTTTACCTTCTCTGGCTCTTTGGCAAAGGTCGATCGTGAATTGGGAAAGAAAGCTTTTTTTTCCGGAACTCTCTTTGATGTCATCTTTTCTGTCGGGCGTGAATTCATGGCCTTCATCGGCAGTATCCTGGGATTGTTCAGGTTCAAAAGACTCCTCAGGGTTTATCTCTGTTTTTGGCCCATGTGATATGAATCTCATTACGTCGAGACGTTCTATTTCGTGTTTGCCAAGGAAGTAGCTGGCGTAGGATTCCTCCTCGGAAAATATTGCAATCATGACATTTGCGCAGTGTATTTTGTCCTTGCCGGCTGAAAAGACCTGCTGCGCAGCCCTTTGAATGACTCTTTGAAAAGCCACAGTAGGCTCGGGCAGATGCCCTTCCTTGAGATCTGCGCTGAAATACTCCTCCTTGAAGAACTGTTCAAGATCTGACTGGATCGATTTATGAGATCCTCCGCATTCCTCTATGATTTCCTGAATATCCTTATCGAAAAGAAGGGCATAGAGAATATGTTCGACTGTTACGTATTCATGCTTTCTCTGTGCGGCCTCGTTGATGGCCATATTCAAGGATATTTCAAGTTCCTTACTTAACATGACTCTTTAAGCCTTCTCCATGGTTGCTTTAAGAGGATAACCGTTTTTCCTGGCTTCACGGTTGACAATATTGACCTTTGTTTCAGCTATTTCCCTTGTATATACACCGCAGATGCCCTTTCCCTCGTGATGAACCGACAGCATGATACGGGTTGCGGTCGCATGGTCTTTTTGAAAAATTGATTCCAATATAAACACCACAAAATCCATAGGAGTGAAATCGTCGTTAAGAAGTAACACTTTATACATGGATGGCTTTTTTACGGCGGTTATTTTCTTTGTAACCACTCCCAATTCTTCGTTCTCTTCGGGACGATCTGCTGAAAGAAAAAAGCCATTGAAAATGTTTGCCATTGGAAAATCGCCCTAAATAAAAACTTGCTGATACTTACTATCTAACTCCCCCGTAGAATACCACTAATCCAGCCGGATGACTACTCGGCGATTTGCCGCTCTTGCGTTTGAAAGATCGTCGCCTTGAAGATTGTAGATCGGCACCTTTGGTTTCGTATCGGCGAATGCTATGACCTTCATCCTGTTCGGATTGACATTGCGGTTTGTCAGATTTTTCAATATCGAAATGCCCCTTGCGGCGCTAAGTTCCCAGTTTGATGCGAATTTTGCCTTGCTTCCGAGTGGAGTGTCGTCTGTATGTCCCTCTATGGTGAGAGTGTACTTGGGAGGTGACGAGGCAATTATCATCATTATTGAGTGACTTATGGTGGAAAACTCGGGATTCAGCACATCGGAACCTGGGGAAAACAGGGAGTTGCTTTTAAATTCAATGGCGAGTCCGTCAGTGTCGAGCTTTGCCGACACGGCATGCTCAAGCTTTTTCTCTTTGATCTGGGTCTTTATCTGTTTTTCTATTTCGTCAAGATTTTTAATTATTTTTACTCTGTCCTGCTGGGTGAAAGCCTGAGTTATGTGGTCCTTTTTTTTGGCGTTTATGGTGGACATGGAGAGAAGAAGAGCAAAGAAGCACATAAGTATAAAAGAGAGGTCGGCGAAGCTTGTCAGCCACAACGCTTCCACTTTTCTGACCTTGCTTTTTTTAACTTCCAGCTGTGGTGCGGAAGACTCTGATTTATCAGCCACCTTTTATCTTCTCCTTTGGACGGGAGTTGATCTTCTCTGAGAAACGGGGGAAGCAGCGACTTTTTTGCTCCCATAGGTGCTCATTATGTCATGCATATGAATACTGGATTTTTTTGCTTTCAGGCTGACAACCCCTTCAAGTACCATAAGGTCTATTTCAAGACTTTTTTCCGCCTCGATGGCTATTTTTTCTCCCCAGGGCCCATAAATCAAGGTTCCGAGGATAACTCCATAAAGAGTGGTGATCATGGCAAGAGCCATTCCTCCACCAATTTTGGTAGGGTCCTTGAGGTTGGCCATCATTGCGATCAATCCAAGCAGGGTTCCCAGCATGCCCACCCCAGGACTGACCTTTGACATATTGTCAAAAAGGCTGGATGCAAGCCCCATCCTGGTCTGTTTGGAATTTATCTTGTTTGTGAGGTTATGCCGTATCTCATCGGCGGTAAAATCATTGATAATCAGGGAAATACCATCCTTTAGGAGTTCATATTTAATAACATTTCTTATTTTTACAAGGGAACCTATACCCTGCGCTCTTACCATCGCGGATGACTGTGTCAGAACGTTGATAACCTCGTGTTCTATTGATTTCTGCCTGTTGAAAAGCGCATTCAGCAAAATTGAAAACCCTGTGAAAAAGTCCTTGACCGTGTGGGATAGGAGCATCACGCAGGGGGGGACGACTCCAAGCAGGACAATCGAAGCCTTGTCCAGGTAGCCTGTAAAACCGCCTGCCTCGTGCGTCGTCGTAAACCAAAGTGCGAATATTATGCCAGAGAGACCTATGATTGATGACACTTCCGACCTCCTGACTAACAGTATGAAAGTATATTACCATTTTAATAAGGAACCCATTTAATTGTCAGTGGGCAAACTTTTCACAGCCGATACTACAATCTTTTAGTAAATTTTAGTTGACCTAAAAATGTCAAAATCTTTTTAATTTTCTAATAATCCAGATTGACCAATGACATGTCTGGTGTTAAAAAGTTGTAAATACATTTTTGGTGTTAGTGAAGTTTCCAGAATCATTCAAGCTGTTGGCCGTTTTTTGGTGCGTATAAATATTCCAGCTTAGGTTGACTCGGTAATTAATATCACGGGCGTTATCACATATAGGGTAGATACATCCAATGAAAAAAGAAAGCGCGGTTAAATATCCTAACTCAGCCAATCTCTTCCAGTTTTGCAGAAAAGTTCTCGATCACAAGTTCGGCGGCATAAGGGTCATAGACCAGGATGTGGGGCAGATTCTCGGTTTCGATCCGGCTGATTGCAGCCACTGGAAGAAGGGGAAAAAGAACATCAGATCGATCCAGGCGATTAAAACCATCGCAGAGCATTTGGGGGTCGACGAGGAGCTGATTGTTGATATAGCATCTGGTGATCTGGACGTTCAGGAAGCATTTTATGAATACTGCGGCTACGGGCTGTTTTTTGTGGATACCAAGCTGCTAGATGCCGCCAAGAAGGAGTTCTACAGAAAGAACGCCAATACCTGGACAAGGGAAAAGGAACTGGAATTCAAGGAATATTTTAATATTAATGAGCCCAGGATAGATGAGATTGTGGCAGAGATCCACACAAAGATCAATTACGAGGAAGCCCCACTATATTTGCCTGAAATTGTAGCGAATTTTAATGATATTCAGATGATCCCCATTGACCTTCCAGCGGACTCCGAGGAAAGTGTCACATACATGATGACGAAAGATGGAAAGATTGAGATCAAGTTTCCTACCGATGAAAAAATGCGACCTTATGTCAGATATCAGATATCGAAAGCAATGGCATCTTATTTCTTTAGCAAGAACGATCTTAAGGTCACGAACAAGTTGGAGAACTATACGGATCACGTTATGGATATTCAGTCCAACCTGTTTGCGGCGAAACTCTTGACTCCCGCCAGACTAATAAGAAAAGAGCTTGCAAATGTTAATATAGCGAAGGATATTATCGCCCAGCTTGCTGAGGTTTTCTGGGTTTCCAAAACATTCATGAACAGAAGGCTAAAGGAAGTAATTCAAAAAACACCCCA